>JBBKVU010000086.1:0-11621 GCA_037968595.1 Comamonas sp. | reverse complement strand
AGCGTGGCATCGACAAGGCTGTGACCGTTCTGGTCGAGCAGCTCAAGGCCCAATCCAAGGCCACGACCACTTCCAAGGAAATCGCCCAGGTCGGTTCGATCTCCGCGAACTCCGACGAGTCCGTCGGCCAGATCATTGCCAACGCAATGGACAAGGTCGGCAAGGAAGGCGTGATCACGGTTGAAGAAGGCAAGAGCCTGGACAACGAACTCGAAGTCGTTGAAGGCATGCAGTTCGACCGCGGCTACCTGTCGCCCTACTTCATCAACAACCAGGAAAAGCAATCGGCCATCCTGGACAACCCCTTCGTGCTGCTGTTCGACAAGAAGATCAGCAACATCCGTGACCTGCTGCCCACGCTGGAGCAAGTTGCCAAGGCCGGTCGTCCCCTGCTGATCGTTGCCGAAGACGTCGAAGGCGAAGCCCTGGCGACGCTGGTGGTCAACACCATCCGCGGCATCCTGAAGGTTGTGGCTGTGAAGGCTCCTGGCTTCGGCGATCGCCGCAAGGCCATGCTGGAAGACATTGCCATCCTGACGGGCGGCAAGGTCATCGCTGAAGAAGTCGGCCTGACGCTGGACAAGGTCACGCTGGAAGACCTGGGCCAGGCCCAGCGCGTCGAAATCGGCAAGGAAAACACCATCATCATCGACGGTGCTGGCCAAGCTGCTGAAATCGAAGCCCGCGTCAAGCAAATCCGCATCCAGATCGAAGAAGCCACGTCCGACTACGACCGTGAAAAGCTGCAAGAGCGCGTGGCCAAGCTGGCCGGCGGTGTTGCCGTGATCAAGGTCGGCGCTGCCACCGAAGTCGAAATGAAGGAAAAGAAGGCCCGCGTTGAAGACGCACTGCACGCTACCCGTGCAGCTGTGGAAGAAGGCATCGTGGCCGGCGGCGGTGTGGCACTGCTGCGCGCCAAGCAAGCCGTGGGCGAGCTCAAGGGCGACAACGCCGACCAGGACGCCGGCATCAAGCTGATCCTGAAGGCGGTCGAAGCGCCTCTGCGCGAAATCGTCGCCAACGCCGGTGGCGAGCCATCGGTGGTGGTCGATGCAGTGCTCAAGGGCACGGGCAACTTCGGCTTCAATGCCGCCAACGACACCTACGGCGACATGATCGAAATGGGTATCCTGGATCCCACGAAGGTCACGCGTACTGCACTGCAGAACGCCGCTTCCGTTGCAGCGCTGCTGCTGACCACCGAGTGCATGATTGCCGACGCCCCCAAGGCTGACGCAGGTGCCGACATGGGCGGCATGGGCGGCGGCATGGGTGGCATGGGCGGCATGGGCGGCATGGGCATGTAATTTCCCTCACGGGAAATTGTGGTCAGGCAGGTCGAAAGACCTGCCGCCACCAGCCAAAAAACCCGCAGTTCGAAAGAACTGCGGGTTTTTTGTCGTTGGCGCCGGCAGGCGCTAAGGCCGGTCTGCGGCAATCAGGCGGCGCATCAGCCCCGCGGTGGACGCATCGACATCCTGCCAGTCGCCGCGCTCCTGGCGCTCGCTCAGATCGCGCGCCAGATGCTTGCCCAGCTCCACGCCCCACTGGTCAAAGCTATTGATGCCCCAGATCGCTCCGGTGACGAACACCCGGTGTTCATACAGCGCAATCAGCGCGCCCAGCGCCGCGGGGTCGAGCTGCTGCAGCAGCAGGAAGGTGCTGGGGCGGTTGCCCGGGCAGTACTTCTCGCTGGACTCCTGACGGCGACCGACCATCAGCGCCTGGGCCTGGGCCACGGCGTTGATCAGCAGGCTGTGCTGGTGCGCTCCCAGATACTTGCCGCCGCCGCGCATGGCGATGAACTCGACGGGAATCACATCCGGGCCCTGGTGCAGCATCTGGAAGAACGCATGCTGGCCGTTGGTGCCGGGCTCACCCCAGACCACCGCCGAGGTCGCCACGGCCACTGCCCGCCCCTGGGAATCGACGCGCTTGCCGTTGCTTTCCATTTCCAGCTGCTGCAGATAGGCCGTGAGCCGGCGCAGCCCGTGGCTGTACGGCGCGATGCAGCGGCTGCCAAAGCCATGGAAATTGCGATACCAGATGTCCAGCAGACCCAGCCGCACGGGCAGATTGCGCGCCAGCGGAGCCGTCACGAAGTGCGCATCCATCGCGTGCGCGCCAGCCAGCAGCGCACGGAAATGCGTGGCACCGACGGCAATCGCAATGGGTAGGCCTATGGCCGACCACAGCGAGTAGCGCCCGCCGACCCAGTCCCAGAAGCCCAGCGTGCGGCTGATGCCGAACTCGGCTGCGGCCGTCACATTGGTCGTCAGCGCGACGAAATGCTCGGAAATCGCGCAGTCGCCTGCTTGCGTGCCGCCGTTGGCCAGAAACCAGGTGCGCGCCGAATGCGCGTTGAGCATGGTCTCGGCCGTGGTGAACGACTTCGAGGCCACCAGGAACAGCGTGCTTTCGGGGCGCACCCGCGACAGCACATGGCCAAGCTCATGACCATCGACATTCGAGACGAAATGAAAGCGCTTGTCGGGTCCGCACCAGTCCTCCAGCGCGTTGACCACGACCTCGGGGCCCAGATGCGAGCCGCCGATGCCGATATTCACGATGTCGGTGATTTCGGGGCGCGCCCTGACCTGCTCGGCCAACGCCAGCATGGCGTCCAGCGTGTCATGCACCGCATCCAGCGCCTGGCGCACCGGCGCGTCCATGGCGCGCTCGCGCAGCAGGCCCCCGTCGCGCGGCATGCGCAGCAGCCAGTGCATGGCGGCGCGCCCCTCGGACGTATTGATGGGCGCGCCGGCAAACATCTGGTCGCGGCGCCCGGCCAGCCCGCATTCCTGCGCCAGGCGGGTCAGCAGTTGCTCGGTCTTCGGCGTGATGCGGTTCTTGGACAGGTCGGCAAACACATGCGGCGCCTGCTGGCTCAGCGCAGCCAGGCGTGCAGGATCGTCGGCAAAGCCCTGGGCAATATCGAACGACGCCATTTCCTGCTGGTAATGGCGCTCCAGCGTCCGCCAGGCCGCTGTCTCATGGCACGGCACTGTCATCCTATGCGGCCGCCTGCTGCATCAAGGTTTCAAGCTGCAGCGTGTCGGCGACAAAGGCACGGATGCCTTCGGCCAGTTTTTCGGTGGCCATGGCATCGGCATTGAGCGCAAAGCGGAAACCCGCTTCGTCATAGTGCAGCGCGGGCAGCTCGAGCGCCTGCGCGGCCTCGGGAATGAGCGCGCGCTCCAGGGGTGCGTCGCTGGCCGCGAGCTTGGCCAGCAGATCGGGAGCAATCGTCAGCAGGTCGCAGCCGGCCAGGGCCGTGATCTGCCCCAGGTTGCGAAAGCTCGCGCCCATGACTTCGGTGGCGATGCCGAATTTCTTGTAATGCGCATAGATCGCGCGCACCGAGCGCACGCCGGGATCGTTCGCCCCGGCCATCGCGGCCTCGTCCCAGGAAGCGCCGGCCTGCTTCTTGTACCAGTCGTAGATGCGGCCGACAAACGGCGACACCAGCTGCACCTTGGCCTGGCCGCAGACCACGGCCTGGCACAGCGAGAACATCAAGGTCAGATTGGTGTGGATGCCGCGCTGCTCGAGGCGGCGCGCGGCTTCAATGCCTTCCCAGGTGGCGGCGATCTTGATCAGCACCCGGTCGATATGCACGCCTTCGGCCTGGTACAGCTCGACAATGCGTTGCGCCCGGGACACGGTGGCTTCGGTATCGAACGACAGGCGCGCGTCCACTTCGGTCGAGACCCGGCCGGGCACCAGCGCCAGGATTTCGCAGCCAAAGCGCACCAGCAGACGGTCCATGACTTCGTCCAGAGGCCGGCCACGGCGCTGCACCACGGTTGCCTTGAGCAGCGGCGCATACTCGGGCATCTGCACCGCCTTGAGAATCAGCGACGGATTGGTGGTCGCATCCCGCGGCAGATATTGTGCAATCTGGCGAAAATCGCCGGTGTCCGCCACCACGGTGGTGAACTGTCGAAGCGCGTCGAGCTGACTCATGACCCATCCCATTCTTGAAAAACACCCCTCTTGGCGGAGTGCCGGAGCTTTCTTATCTTACAAGCAGCAGCCAGCATGCTGTCGCTGCCATCGGCCTGCATATACAGCGCGATACAAATGCGCAGTGTAGGCGCAGCCATGCAGCGGCCGGCCCATGCGGCAACTGCGGTTACATTGACGCACGCAGCGCCACGCGCCGCAGCGCATATTGCCCAGGACTTCCATGTTAGATCGCATCACCGCCTCCCTGCCTTCACTGGCCCCGGCCGAACAGCGCGTGGCGCGGCTCGTGCTGGCCGACCCGCAGGCCTTTGCCCAGCTTCCGGTGCGGCTGCTCGCCGAGCGCGCCCATGTGAGCAAGCCCACCGTCGTGCGCTTTTGCCGCAGCATGGGCTATGACGGTCTCGCGGACTTCAAGGTCAAGCTCGCCAACAACGCCAACGAAGGCGTGCCTTTTATCCACCGCAGCGTCGACAGCGATGACAAGACCGGCGATGTGCTGGTCAAGGTCGTCGACAACGCCGTGGCCGCATTCCTGCAATACCGCAATGCAGCGCGCGTGCCCGACCTCGAACGCGCGGCGCTGGCCATTGTCAGCAGCTGGCAGCAGGGCCGGCGCATAGAGTTCTATGGTGCCGGCAACTCCGGCATCGTCGCCCAGGATGCCCAGCACAAGTTCTTCCGACTGGGTGTGACCAGCCTGGCCAGCAGCGACGGGCATATCCAGGTGATGAGCGCCACGCTGCTCGGTCCCGGCGACTGCGCGCTGATCATCTCCAACTCCGGCCGCACGCGCGACCTGATGGATGCAGCCGACATTGCACGCGAACGCGGCGCGACGACCATTGCAATCACGGCCAGCGGCTCGCCCCTGGCCCATGCCTGCGACATCCTGCTGGCGGCCGACCACCCCGAAGGCTACGACCGCTACAGTCCCATGGTCTCGCGGCTGATGCATCTGCTGATCATCGATGTGCTTGCCACCTGCGTGGCACTGCGCATTGGCGAGCCCTTGCAACCGGTGCTGCAGAAGATGAAGGACAGTTTGCACGCCAAGCGATACACCTGAATGAAAACAGCAGGGGCGCCCCTATTCGATGCCTCGGCAATCGAACACAGGCACCCCTGCCAATTTAAACCCTGATATGCAAGAAATGGCGGGTAAATCCCCTTGCGGGGATTAACTCGCTTAGAAGCGGTGACGCAGACCGGCAGTAATACCGGTGCGATCGCGCGCACGGCTGACCGGATCCAGAACGATATTGGTGCCGCCCTTGATCTTGGTGTAATCCACGCCAAAATAGGCATCGGTACGCTTGGAGAAAGCATAATCAGCCACGGCCACAATGAAGTTGGCCTTGCCGTTATCCGCGGCCACCGGGCTGCCCGACTGCTTGGCGTGATAATAGTGCATGCCCAGATTCAACTGAGGTGTGACCTGGTAGCCAAAACCGATCTTGGCCATCTGGCGCTTGTCGGCGGCACCGCGCGTGAAGCCGCCGTTGGTATCGCCGCCCCACATGCCGCCGATGACCGCCGAATCGACCGGTCCGGGCGTACCCTTGAGCTTGTTCTGGCCATAGCCGAGATTGAAATACAGGGCGTTCATGCGATACGAGCCGCCCAGGGTCCAGGCGTCGACCTTGGCGTTCTGCGGCAGATCGTAGTTCTGGTAGCCGATACCTGCCGAAATACCGTTGGCCGAATAGCGCAGGTAGCCGCCCGCGGTCTTCGCGCTGGCGCCGCTCACGTCCTTCTCGTCGAACGAATACTGCAGGGCACCACGCACGGCGCCGAATTCCGCCGTGTACTTGAGCATGTTGCTGGCACGTGCGCCCAGCGACATGCCGATTTCAGGCTTGTAGGCTTCCATGTAGGGTGAATAGGGGAACGACGAATAGGTCGATGTCACCAGATCGAACAGCACGTTGTACTGGCGACCCATGGTCAGCCGGCCCATGCCGCCTTGCAGACCCAGCCAGGATTGCTGCCAATAGTTGGCGGTTGCCGTCGAGCCCGAATCGGTCAGGAAACGATTTTCCAGATTGGCAATGGCCTTGAGGCCGCCACCCAGATCTTCGGTCACATTGATACCCCAGCGGCTTTGCGACATGCCGCCGCCAATCATTTTCGTCAGCGATGAATTTCCGCCTACACCTTCATTATTGGTATGACGCACCGCAGCATCGACAATACCGTAAAGCTGAACGCTGCTCGTGCCCTGCTGGGCAAAAACTGCAGGAGTAGCAACCACCAAGGCGGCCAATGCGATGGCATTTTTCACAAACGATTTTTGCATGCTGCTGTCTCTCTTTATGAATAAAAGTATGGCTGGGAGAACCCATTCTATGTACCCACTTTTATTGCGCCTAGATACCAGTGCAGCATCACAACACAGGTTTTCCCTGCAGGATTTTCCCTAGATAGCAGTTTCCCTCAGAGCGAAAACACCATAAAAAAAGCCAGTCCGAAGACTGGCTTTTTTGGATTCTAAGAAAAGCTGAGCGAACTCAGCCAGTCATTAGAACGAGTGGCGCACGCCGACTTGCACGCCGGTTTGCTTTTGGTTGGCAACAGCGGTCGTGTTGATACCCTTGGACTGCAGACCCAGAGCCGAGCCGTCCTTGTTCTTCAGGTAAGCAACAGTGCCGTACACGGCAGTGCGCTTCGACAGGTTGTGCACGTAGCCCAGCGACAGCTGGTCAGCTTCGCCGTTGATGGCCTTCTGGTCGTAGCGAGCGTATTGCAGCTTCACTTCGCCAGCGCCGCCGACAGGTGCCGACACGCCCAGAGCGTAGTTGTTGAACTTGCGGTCAGCGCCGACGTTGTACGAGTACTCTTGACGCTGCACGATACCGATCAGCTTGGCAACGCCCAGGTTGTACGAAGCACCCAGGGTCAGGGCGTCACGGTCACCTTCGATGCCGGCCTTGACCACGTTCAGGCGGTCATACGACACAGCAACGCTGATGGGGCCGTTGTCATACGACAGGTTACCGCCGGCGTAACGGCCAGCGTTGGTACCAGCTACAGCCTTCTCGTCGAAGCCGTAGCTCAGACCACCCTTGAAGCCGCCGAAGTTAGGCGTGTAGTAGCTGATCAGGTTGTTCGAACGGATGCCGTTTTCGTCGCCGGTGGCGGTAGCGCCATCCCAGTTACGCCAGCCGGAGAATTGGCCGATGCCGGTTTGGCTGAACAGGTCGTACGAGCTGGTCTTGTTGTAGCCAGCAACCAGGTCACGACCCAGACGCACTTCACCGAAGCCGCCTTCCAGGCCAACGGTCGAACGACGCTTGAAGTTCAGGCCGCTGGCATTGCCGTCGTCAGCGAACACTTCGCCTTCGAGCCAGAAACCAGCCTTCAGGCCGCCGCCCAGGTCTTCCACGCCGCGGAAACCGATGCGGCTGGTAGCGTTGCCGCTGGTGCCGAGGCCGAACTTGTTGCCGTTGGTGGCAGTTGCGTTGTCAATGTAACCAACGCCGGCATCGATGATACCGAACAGGGTCACGGAAGACTGGGCCATGGCGGCGCCGGAAGCAGCCAACACGGCCAGGGCAATCAGGGATTTTTTCATTGCGAATTACTCCAAGGTTTAACAGAGGGCGTCGGTGCGTTGGCAAAAAGAGCAGGGTCAGACCCTGGATTCGCCGGTTACCCGCGCCAACCTCCTGGTGGGGAAGCTCTTGCTATTGCAACAGACGACCGACCGATGCGCAAAGCAATTCACCGATAAGCCGCTGGATTCCGGGAATTCGTTGCACGGTTGCAACACCGCTTCAATGCGCGGCACAATCGTGCACAGGGGCCGTGCCCGGCACCGGCCCCTCGCGGCGCCACCTTCGGTCAGCCCGCGCTTTGTCGCCTTGCAGCAGCTTTTTATCTCTATGGACAAGATCTTGACGGCAGCGGACGCTGCGCTTCGCACCCTGTTTGCCCGACCCGCGGCATCCCAGCCCTCGCCTGCCCAGGGGATTGCCGAGGCAGACCTGGATGAAGCCGAGCAGCGCCTCGCAGGCGCACTGATGCGTGTCAATCATGTGGGGGAAGTCTGTGCCCAGGCGCTGTACAACGCCCAGGCCATGGTCACGCGCGATGCGCATTTGCGCGAACACCTGATTGAAGCGGCGCGCGAGGAAACCGACCATCTGGCCTGGTCACGCGCGCGCCTGGATGCGCTGGGCCAGCGGCCCAGCCTGCTGAACCCGCTGTGGTTTGCCGGAGCCTTTGCCATCGGTCTGGTGGCCGCGAAGATCAGTGACCGCGTGAGCCTGGGCTTCGTGGTGGAAACCGAGAACCAGGTATCGGCGCATCTGGGCAGCCATCTCGAGCGTCTGCCCGAGGAAGACCTGGCGTCGCGCGCCGTGGTGCAGCGCATGAAGGAAGACGAGGAGCGGCATGCGGCCGAAGCGCTGGCCGCCGGCGCGGTGCTGCTGCCCGCGCCGGTTCAGCATTTGATGCGTGCGGCCGCCAAGGTCATGACGACCACCGCGCATTACGTCTGACCTCTTTCCCCAAGCCCCATGAGAAAGGCGTGTCTTCACCGTGGGGGCACCGAGGAAGGGCTGTCTAGTCCACTGCGCACCGACGGGGCGCCCTCTTGCGTCCCTTGTTCAGGGGAAGCGGGCCCGGCGCCTGCCGCGTAAGCCGCTCAGGGGGTGTCAATAATTTCAAAACCCGTCGTGATCTCGGCGGTCTTGCCCAGCATGATGCTGGCCGAGCAATATTTCTCGTGGCTCATGGCGATTGCGCGCTCGACGGCGCTGGCGGGCACGCCCTTGCCGGTCACGGTGAACTGCATGTGGATCTTGGTGAAGACCTTGGGGTCGGTGTCGGCACGCTCCGAGCTGAGCTTGACGCTGCAGCCGCGCACATCATGGCGGCCGCGCTTGAGGATCAGCACCACGTCATAGGCGGTGCAGCCGCCGGTGCCGGCAAGCAGCGCTTCCATGGGACGGGGTGCCAGGTTGCGTCCACCGTTGTCGGGGTTCTTCTCATCGGGCGCGCCGTCCATGGCGAGGATGTGGCCGCTGCCGGTCTCCGCCACAAAACCCATTCCCGAGCGGGTGCCGCTGGCCCCGGTCCAACTCACTGTGCATTCCATGCCGATTCCTTTGCTTTAACTGTTGCGAAATGGCATCGCCATTCCGGTAAACCCTGATTTTGCTGCAACGCAGCATGATTTGCGCTACAATTGCGTCAAGCGTTACCTGATGTGATTGTAATTTTCAGGCGGACCGCAGGACATTATTCCTGTATCGCACCCCTTGTCTCCTCCACCTCCTCTAATGGTGGATTCAGCCCTAGGCCTTACCGCCTGGGGCTTTTTTTTGCCCGGCGCTTTTGCCTTGCGGTGGCTGCAGCCGACGCAACGCACCCAGAAACGGCCGAACGCCTATGATGGCGGCCCAGCCTACCCGCGCGCTTGCCTTTGCGGCCCAGCCTTTTCGCCGACCATGACAAAACACCTCACTCCCGCCGACTACCTCACCCGTATCCTGACCGCGCGCGTCTATGACGTGGCCGTGGAATCGGACCTGCAGCCCGCCAAGAACCTGAGCCGCCGGCTGCACAACAAGGTGTTGTTCAAGCGCGAGGACCAGCAGCCGGTGTTCAGCTTCAAGCTGCGCGGTGCATATAACAAGATGGCCCATCTGAGCCAGGAGCAGCTGCAGCGCGGCGTGATCTGCGCTTCGGCCGGCAACCATGCCCAGGGCGTGGCGATGAGCGCGCGCAAGCTCGGCTGCCGCGCGGTGATCGTGATGCCCACGACCACCCCTCAGCTCAAGGTCGATGCCGTGCAGGCGCTGGGCGGCGAAGTGGTGCTGGCCGGCGAAAGCTATTCCGATGCCTACAAGCATTCGCTGCAACTGCAGCAGGAGCAGGGACTGACTTTCGTGCACCCGTTTGACGACCCGGACGTGATTGCCGGCCAGGGCACGATTGCCATGGAAATGCTCAGCCAGCTGCAAAAGCTCGGCAGTCAGCGCCTGGATGCGGTGTTTGTCGCCATCGGCGGCGGCGGCCTGATCTCGGGCGTGGCGAACTATCTCAAGGCGGTGCGTCCCGACATCAAGGTGATTGGCGTGCAGACCCGCGATTCGGATGCCATGGCGCAATCGGTGCAGGCGGGCAAGCGCGTCGAGCTCAGCGATGTCGGACTGTTTGCCGATGGCACGGCCGTGAAGCTGGTCGGCGAGGAGACGTTTCGCATTGCACGCAATCTGGTCGACGAATATGTGGTGGTCGACACCGACGCGGTCTGCGCGGCAATCAAGGATGTGTTTGTCGACACGCGCGCCATCGTCGAGCCCTCGGGCGCGCTGGCCGTGGCCGCGATCAAGCAATATGTCGCCACGCACAAGACCAAGGGCGAGACCTATGCCGCCATCCTGTGCGGCGCCAACATGAATTTCGACCGGCTGCGCTTCGTCGCCGAGCGCGCCGAGGTCGGCGAGGAGCGCGAAGCGCTGTTTGCGGTCACCATTCCCGAGGAACGCGGCAGCTTCAAGCGCTTTTGCGAAGTCATAGGCAAGCTGCCTGGCGGGCAACGCAACGTCACCGAATTCAACTACCGCATCAGCCACCAGCAGCGCGCGCATGTGTTTGTCGGCCTGACGACGGCCGCCAAGGGCGAGTCGGAAAAGATCGCGAAGAACTTCCAGAAGAACGGCTTCGAGGCGCTGGACCTGACCTTTGACGAGATGGCCAAGGAGCATCTGCGCCACATGGTCGGCGGCCATTCGCCGCTGGCCCAGGAAGAACGCCTGCTGCGCTTTGTGTTTCCCGAGCGCCCGGGCGCGCTGTTCAAGTTCCTCAGCCTGATGGCGCCCAACTGGAACATCTCGCTGTTCCATTACCGCAACCAGGGCGCCGACTATGGCCGCATCCTGGTGGGCATGCAGGTGCCGGCCGAAGACGCGGCCGCGTTTGATGCCTTTCTTGCCTCGGTGGGCTACCCCTGGGTCGAGGAAACCCACAACCCGGCCTACCGCCTGTTCCTGCAGTAATTCCAGCGCGGCAGGCCCCCGACCATGCAAGCCCTGCGCCATTTCCTGCTGGCCCTGCAGTTCTTCACGCGCATTCCAGTGACCGGACGGCTGGCCGACTGGGTGGGCTTCAGCCCGGCCATGCTGCGCGCCAGCGCGGCCCACTTCCCCGGCATAGGCTGGATTGCAGGCGCGGTCGGCGCCGGCGCCTTTGCGGCCATACAGGCCGCGCTGGCCCCCAGCCCGTTTGCCCCGCTGGCCGCCGCCGTGTTCAGCTGCGTGGCCACGGCCTGGATGACAGGCGGCTTCCATGAAGACGGACTGGCCGACGTGGCCGACGGCCTGGGCGGCAGCGCCCAGCGCGAACGCGCGCTGGACATCATGAAGGACTCGCGCCTGGGTGCCTATGGCGCGCTGGCGCTGGTGCTGGCGCTGCTGGCCAAGATCAGCCTGCTGGCGGTGCTAGGCAGCCACAGCCTGGCCGCCGCGGCCGCCGCTGTCGCTGTCGCGCATGTGATCTCGCGCTTCTGGCCGCTGTGCCTGGTGCGCATGCTGCCGCATGTAGGCGACACCGCGCGCTCCAAGAGCAAACCTCTGGCCGACCAGATCAGCACCCACGCACTGACTGCGGCCGGCCTGTGGTGCGTCGGCCCACTGGCGCTGTATGCA
>JBBKVU010000085.1:0-5434 GCA_037968595.1 Comamonas sp. | reverse complement strand
CGTTCGCCCTGAGCCTGTCGAAGGGCCATCAACCCCTGTTGCGGCACCCGTCTCTCATCGATAAAGCCATGAGAGCCAGCGGCTGGACTTCTCCTTCAGGAACTGGGCAATTTCAGTCTCGCCGCAGCGCAGTGCGATGGCGCGTGCCGTATCGCCATCCTGGTTGCGCAGCAGCAGCTGCGTGCGCCCCGACTTGTCAATGATGTCCTTGGCGCTCTCGGGCTGCCCATGTATCAGCGCCAGCATCAGCGCGGTGTAGCCATTGGCATTCTGCAGATTGAGCTGCCGCTCGTTCAGCTTCTGGATGATCGCGCCGGCAAGCCCGGGTTGTGCCTTGATCAGCGCCCCCGTCAGCGCCATGTTGCCATCGGCTTCCTGCAGACTGAGCTGCTGCGCGCTCATGCTGCCAACCAGCAGCCAGGCGGCCGGAGTCTGATCCCATTCCAGTGCGTGCATCAGCAGCGTATAGCCCTCGTTGTCCTGGCGCGAAAGCATTGCTGGGTTCACCTGGCGTATGAGTTCCATGGAAAATTGTGTTTTCCCCCGCTGCAGCGCAAGCATCAGTGCGTCCCAGCAGAGTGTTTCCTCTTGCACGAGTTGCCCGGGGTGCAGCTGGTCGAGGATGATCTCCACGAACTCCGCTGGGTCATCCTGCGTCGTCCGCTCCAGCATTTCAAGGGCAAAGCGCAGCCTTGCCGCGTCTGAATCCAGCAGTGCCAGGGTTTGCTCGAGTATTTCACGGGCTTCCTGGCGCCCGGGCGCATCCTTCATTTCGCGGTAGAGCGAGGCGCGCATCTTTTTCCAGAAGTCTTCCTGCACCGCCTGGGCCGTGGACGCGGAACTGGGCGAGCGCGCCATGCGGTCGAGCTGCTCGAGCAGTGATTGGCCTCTTTCCCTGTCCTCGAGCACAAACCGGTCCAGCGTCTGGTGCTGATGAATGTTTCTGTCCGCTAGGTCTGCGGTGGGACCTGGGCGGGTGTCGCTCACATAAAACAGGTTTTCACCGACTTGCTTGAGCTTGAGTCCCTCGCCCGGCACGCCAATCACATAAGTCGGGCTGAAGGCGATGACATCGGCGTCGCGCAGGTTGCGGGCAATTGACGCTGCAACCAGGGTGATGTCGCTGGTCAGCCAGTAACGTTCTTCATCGCTGGTGGCGCTGGAGTGGAAAAGGACGGCATCGTCCACGGGTCCGAACAGGCTGTGCAGTTGCGGCTTGAGGTCACGCCGGTAGTTCTGCAGCAGCGGCGCCAGGGTTTGCAGATCAAAGGAATTGGCTTGCGCCTGGAACTCCTCCAGGCGTGACAGGTAGTCTTCGGCCATCTGTGTGATCACGCGTTCCACCGGGTTGGCATCGATGACATGCCAGGCGCAGGCGTCCAGCAACGGCTGCGCCAGATCCCTGGGCATCAGTGCATCCGTGCGCCGTGGCAGGCCGAACTGGTTTGCGACCTCGTTGAAGAAGGCCGCGACATAGTGGATCTCGTTGCCCGGATGCCTGCAGACCTGCTGCTGGCGCAGGAAATCCTGGATCTGGTGCTCGACGGCCAGGGTCAGCCGGTGCCGGAAATTCTGTGCCACGCTGGTCAGCGCCTGCAGCTCCTGCATCGCCGTCTGGATGTGCTGGGCCACGCCCGTAGCGCACGCTCCTACGCCTTCGGCGAGGTTGCGTATTGCCCGTTGGCGCGTCTGGGGGCAGATGTTCGCTTGCTGCACCAGGCCGCAGAATTGCTCGAAATTCAGGTGCGCCTTGGTCATGAACTGGTCGCGCACATCTTCCTGGAACCCGTACCCGATGCCTTCAGCGACGAAATCTCCGAACTGCCTGAGCTTCAGACGCGTCTTGTCATGCGCCGGATCCTCCAGGCTCAGGGCCTGGGTCAGTACGGCGATACCCTGATGATAGGCAGCGATGACATCCTGCCTTGACGGCGCCGCTGCGGGCGGGCCGTCGGCAGACAGCGAGGGGCCATGCTGTGCGGTGTCAAGCGCCTGCAGGGT
The DNA here is from genome assembly GCA_037968595.1 of Comamonas sp. Classification (GTDB taxonomy): domain Bacteria; phylum Pseudomonadota; class Gammaproteobacteria; order Burkholderiales; family Burkholderiaceae_C; genus Comamonas. Next base: position 3,433 of record JBBKVU010000085.1, on the reverse strand, counting down.
ATCGTTGCGAATGGTGATTGCATGGCGGCGCGCAGGGTCAAGTGGCATAGGTCGGAAGCTCTCACGGAGTCACCATGAGTACCGCCGCCTGCCACAAAGGTTCCCATCCCGGCAGGAACTGGCCAGAATCGCCGCCGGACGCTGCCTCAGACCAGCTGATTGCGGATTGCGTACACCGTGAGCTCGGCGTTGTTGCTCAGCTGCAGCTTCTCGAGCACGCGGGCGCGGTAGACGCTCACGGTCTTGGGGCTGAGCATCAGTTCCTCGGCAATGTCGGTCAGGCGCTTGCCCGAGGCGATTTTCAGCAGCGTCTGCAGTTCGCGCTCCGACAGGCTTTCGTGCGGGACTTCGACCAGCGGCTGCGACAGGCTCTCGGCAAGCATCTGCGCGACTTCGGCCGTGAGGTATTTGCGGCCCTGCATCACCACGCGCACCGCGTCGATCAGCACCACCGGGTCGCCCGCCTTGTTGGCATAGCCTTGCGCGCCGGCCTTGAGGCAGCGCAGCGCGTACTGGTCTTCGGGGTACATGGAAACCACCAGCACCTTGATGGTCGAATGCGTCTCGCGCAGGCTGGCCAGCACTTCGAGGCCGCTGCGCCCCGGCATGTTGAGATCGAGCAGCAGCACATCGCAGGTCGCGGTGCGCAGCACCTCGCGCAGCTCCGAGTAGCCCGATGCCTCGGCTGTGACCGTGATGTCGGGAGCTTCCGTCAGGGTATCGCGTATGCCCCGGCGCAAGATCGCATGGTCATCGCAAATTACCACATGAATCAAAGAAGCTCTCCCAGTATGAAAACAGCGTGAATGTTAGTGCGCCGGCAAAGGTATGGAAACAATGATGGATGTTCCCCGGCCCGGCTGGCTGCTGACATCGAGCCAGCCGCCGACGGTGCGCGCGCGTTCCTGCAGTCCGCGCAAGCCAAAGGAGCGGGGTTTCTCGCGCTGCTCGGCCGTCATGCCGCAGCCATTGTCGGTCACCTCGAGTGTCAGAAAGCCTTCGCAGTCCGAGAGGTCGATTTCCACCCGGCTGGCCTGGGCGTATTTTCCGATATTGGTCATGGCTTCCTGCGCGCAGCGGTAGGCCACGAGCTGGATTTCGGGCGATGCAGCAATTTGCGCGCTGCTGGTGCGCATCTGCACCGCGACGCCGGTGCGCCGCTCGAAGCCTTCGGCCAGCCACTGCACGGCGGCCACCAGACCCTGGTCAAGCACCGGCGGGCGCAGATTCATCATGATGCGCTGGCTTGCGCCCAGCGCGAGCTGCAGCATCTCAAGCGCCGACAGCGCGTGCGCATGCAGGGGCTGGTCCGCAGGGGTGTTGCGCGTGATCCAGGCCAGGTCGAACTTGACGGAGGTCAGCGAGCCGCCGATGTCGTCGTGTATTTCGCGCGCAATCGATGCCCGCTCTTCCTCGATGGACGACTGCAGATGGTCGGTCAGCTCGGCCAGGCGCTGCTGCGACAGCGCGAGTTCGGCCATCGCCTGTTTCTTGGCGCGGCGCGCTTCATGCACTTCCATGGCGCGCGTGAGCACCTGGGGCAAGCGTGCTATGTCTTCCTTGCGCAGGAAATCGGTCATCCCCAGGCGCATCACGTCGACTGCCGCGGCCTCGCCAATAGCGCCTGACAGCAGCACAAACGGCGGGCGCTGGGCCAGCGGCGCGACCAGCGCCCAGGCGTCCAGCGCCGTGAAGCCCGGCAGATGGTAGTCAGCGAGGATCAGGTCGAAGGCCTGGCCCTGCAGTGCCTGGCGCAGCGCGTCCAGCGTCTCCACGGTCTGGATCTCGCAGGCCAGCCCGGCGCGCCGCAAAATGATGCGGGCAAGGCCTTGGTCTGTGGGTGAATCCTCGATATGGAGGATTTGCAGGGGTTGATCTGGGCTTTCAATGGCCATAGGAGCGCTATCATAGGATACATCTTGGAACACACCGGGTAAGCTTAGGTTTGCTAGGCCGGGGTAGGGCGTGATTCATTACGCCACTCCAGCCGTGTGCCGCTGGCCTCGTGCCAAAGCATGAGGGCGGTCGATGGGTTCACTCTGGCGCGGCCAGCGTGGTTTATGAAGCATTTGCATCCGAGCAGGATGCTGGAAAAACAATGCAGTCAACGCTAACAGGGTCGGTGCAGCCTGCGGTCCAACTGCCAGTCATGGTGGCGGCCGACATACAGGACTCGCTGCTGGTGGTGATGCACGACCTCCATCGCCTAGAAGGCCTGCTCAACCATGCGACCGACAATTTGATCGCCCGTTTTGACGAGGCAAATGCCTTGCTCGATCCCACGGGCGTCGACCAGTCCGGCCAGCTTGGGGCCGCACGCCATGTCCTGCGTTCGGCCGTGACCGAATTGCAGTTTCACGACCTCGCAAGCCAATTGATAAGCCACACCACGCGGGTGCTGCAAGCCTGTGCATTTCGCCTGGCAAATGAGACCATGGGACAGGACGAAGACGAAGTGAGTGCACCGCTCGCCGCCATGGCCCCCCAGCGCCCCAACCCCGTGACCCAGAGCGAGATGGATGCCGGTTCGGTGGAACTGTTTTGACATCCTCCCGCTTCACGCCCCCTATTTGAAAGTTCGTTACATGCGTTCAATTCTGGCCGTAGATGATTCCCCTTCCATGCGCAAGATGGTGGCCTTCACCCTTTCGGGAGCTGGCTACCACGTGGTGGAAGCGGTGGATGGTCTGGATGCCTTGGCCAAGGCACAGGCGCAGCAGATTGATCTGGTGCTTGCCGACCAGAACATGCCCAATCTCGACGGAATCGGCCTGACGCGCCAGTTGCGCGAGTTGCCGCGCTTCAAGAACACCCCGATTTTGATTCTCACTACCGAGTCCAGCGACCAGATGAAGCAGGCGGGCCGCGCTGCGGGCGCCACGGGCTGGCTGGTCAAGCCTTTCGATCCCAATCGACTGATCGAAGTCATACAAAAAGTCATTCGCTGAGCATCGCTGGCGCGGACGATCCACGGAATACAGGAAACCAGATGGCGGATACACAGCACGACGCAGGCGCGGATTTCGATCTGACCCAGTTCTATCAGATCTTTTTTGAAGAGGCGGGTGAGAACCTCGACCAGATGGAGCAGATGCTGCTCAATCTGGATCTGTCAGCAGCCGACGAGGAAGAGCTCAACGGCATTTTCCGTTGCGCTCATTCGATCAAGGGCGGCTCGGCGACTTTCGGTTTTGCCGATGTCGCTGAACTGACCCACAAGATGGAGTCGCTGCTTGATCGGCTGCGTCGCCATGAAATCACGCCGATTCCGCAGATGGTCGATGTGCTGCTCGAGTCGGCCGACGCCTCGCGCAGCCTGCTTGCGCGCCACCAGGCTGGCGGCGTGGGCGAAGCCATCTCGACCATCGATCTGGTGCGGCGCATCAGCGAACTTGCCGCCGGTGCGGGCCAAGCCGGCGCCGCGGCCGTAGCT
>JBBKVU010000084.1:0-5976 GCA_037968595.1 Comamonas sp. | reverse complement strand
GGCCCCATCTGTCAAAATCGTCGAACCCCGCAAAGTCCACGCCCATGGTCCCGCATCTCACCACGGCCCTCACGGGCCCGATCAACGAGCTTGAGCAGCGCGTTCTCGAGTCGATGCCCGCCATCGAGCGCTGGTTTCGCCTCGAGTGGATGGAACACACGCCGCCGTTTTACTGCTCGGTGGACCTGCGCAACGCCGGTTTCAAGCTGGCGCCGGTGTCGACCGACCTCTTTCCCGGGTTTTTCAACCACCTGACCGATCAGATGCTGCCGCTGGCGGTGCAGGCGGCGATGGCGGCGATCGAAAAGATCTGCCCCGAGGCGAAGAACCTGCTGCTGATCCCGGACAACCAGACCGACGACGCCTTCTACATGGGCAACGTGCAGCGCCTGGTGCAGATCTTCACGCAGGCCGGGCTCAACGTGCGGCTCGGTTCGGCCGACGAGAGTCTGGCCGGCCCCCGGGCGCTGGCGCTGCCCGACGGCAGCGAGTTGATGCTCGAACCGCTGCTGCGCACGCGTGGCCGCCTGGGACTGAAGGATTTCGATCCCTGCACGATCCTGCTGAACAACGACCTGTCTGCCGGCCCTCCGGGCATTCTGGAAGAGCTCTATGAGCAATACCTGCTGCCGCCGCTGCACGCGGGCTGGAGCGTGCGCCGCAAGAGTCGCCATTTCCAGAGCTATGAGGAAGTCTCCAAGCGCTTCGGCAAGCTGCTGGGCATAGACCATTGGCTGATCAACCCGATGTTCACCCACTGCGAAGGGCTGGACTTCAACGACGGCACCGGAATGGACGGACTCAGCGCCCAGGTCGACATGCTGCTGACCAAGGTGCGCCGCAAGTACAAGGAATACGGCATCAAGGAAAAGCCGTTTGTCGTGGTCAAGGCCGACCATGGCACTTACGGCATGGGCGTGATGACGGTGCGCGACGCCAAGGACCTCGAAGTGCTCACGCGCAAGTCGCGCAACAAGATGGGCGTCATCAAGGACGGCCAGGCGGTGCACGACGTGATCATCCAGGAAGGCGTGCTGACGCAGGAGCGCATGAACAATGCGGTGGCCGAACCCGTGGTCTACATGATGGACCGCTATGTGGTCGGCGGCTTCTACCGCATGCACCCCGAGCGCGGCGTGGACGAAAACCTCAACGCCCCGGGCTCGAGCTTCGTGCCGCTGGCTTTCGAGCACAGCACCCAGCTGCCGCAACTCGGTGCCCGTCCGGGCGCGAGCGCGCCCAACCGCTTCTACATGTATGGCGTGATCGGCCGACTGGCGATGCTCGCGGCGAGCTATGAGCTCGAAGCAACCAATCCCGACGCCGAAATCTACGATTGATGCGTGACGGCGTCGGCGGGCATGCTGCCTGCCGACGCTACCCAACGACCCTCACACCATGACAGGGAGACCCGGCGCCGCAGCGGCTCCGGGTGCGTTCAGTGAACAATCCAAAATCCTCGCTGGCAGCACTCACCTTGGGTGCAATTGGAGTGGTGTACGGCGATATAGGCACCAGCGTGCTGTACGCCGTCAAGGAAGTCTTTGGCTCCGGCCATGTACCTTTCACCCATGCCAATGTGTATGGTGTGCTGTCCATCCTGTTCTGGACACTCACGCTGATCGTCTCGCTGAAGTACGTCACGCTGGTGCTGCGCGCCGACAACAATGGCGAAGGTGGGCTGGTGGCAATGCTGGCCCTGGCCTCGCAGGCGGTCAAGGACCAGCCCCGGCTGCGCGCCGTGCTGCTGCCGATAGGCATCTTCGGCACTTCGCTGTTCTATGGTGACGGCGTCATCACGCCGGCCATCTCGGTGCTGTCGGCGGTCGAAGGCCTCGAAGTGGTGTCGCCGCACTTTCGCAAGTTCGTGCTGCCGCTGGCGCTGCTGGTGCTGCTGGCGCTGTTCGCGGTGCAAAAGCGCGGCACGGCAGGCATTGGCAAGTTCTTCGGCCCGATCACGCTGCTGTGGTTTGCCTGCCTGGCGGTGCTGGGCATACGGCAAATCCTCGGCCATCCGGAAATTCTTGCGGCGCTGAGTCCGCACCACGCGCTGGGCTTCATCTGGCGCCAGCCCGGTGTGGCCTTCATCATCCTGGGCGCGGTGGTGCTGTGCGTCACGGGCGCTGAAGCCCTGTATGCCGACCTCGGGCATTTCGGCAAGAGGCCTATCCGCCTGGCCTGGTTCGGTGTGGCCATGCCCGCGTTGACGCTGAACTACTTCGGCCAGGGAGCGCTGCTGCTGGCCCAGCCGGATGCCGTGCAGAACCCGTTCTTCCGCATGGCGCCGGCCTGGGCGCTGCTGCCGCTGGTGCTGCTGGCGACCATGGCCGCGGTGATTGCCTCGCAGGCCTTGATAACCGGCGCCTTCAGCGTCACGCGCCAGGTCATCCAGCTGGGCTATCTGCCGCGGCTCGAGATCCGCCACACCAGCGCCAGGGAAGCCGGCCAGATCTATATTCCGCTGGTCAACTGGAGCCTGTTTGCAGCAATTGTCATGGCGGTGATGCTGTTCCGCTCCAGCGGCAACCTGGCGGCGGCCTATGGCATCGCGGTCACGCTGGACATGCTGATCACCACCTTGCTGACTTTCTTCGTGATCCGCTACCGCTGGCATTACCCCTGGCTGCTGTGCTGGGCCGCCACCGGCTGCTTCTTCGTCATCGACCTGGCGTTTTTCAGCTCCAACCTGCTCAAGCTGTTCCAGGGCGGCTGGTTCCCATTGGCCATAGGCAGCGCGGTCTTCCTGCTGATGATGACCTGGCGGCGCGGCCGCCAGCTGCTGCACGAGCGCCTGCACAGCGAGTCGATCGAGCTGTCGGGCTTTCTGGCCGCGCTGGCCCAGCACCCGCCGCAGCGCGTCGCGGGCACGGCGATCTTTTTGTCGGGCGAGCCTGGCACGGTGCCCTCCGCGCTGCTGCACAACCTCAAGCACAACAAGGTGCTGCATGCGCAGAACCTGTTTGTCACGGTGCGCAATCATGAGGTCCCATGGGTAGGCATGGACAAGCGCGTGCAGGCCGAATCGCTGGGCAGCCATTGCTGGCAGGTGACCGTGCACTATGGCTTCAAGAATGAGCCCGACCTGCCCAAGGCGCTGGCCCATCTTTCGGGCCTGGGCTACCCGCTGGACCCGATGGGAACAAGTTACTTTGTCTCGCGCGATGCCGTCATTCCTGGAATGCGCCAGGGGATGGCGCCGTGGCGCGAGAAGCTGTTCGCGCAAATGCACCGCAATGCGAGCCGGGTATCCGACTTCCTACGCCTGCCGAGCAATTCTGTGGTCGAGCTCGGCTCCAAGATCGAGCTTTAGAGGCGCAAGCTGCTGGCGCGTCGGCGACCGCTTGCGCCCTGCATGCTCTGACAGAATCAGGCATGCATTTCTTTCGTGATTCAAGTCTCTCGACGGTCGCTGCAGGCTTTGTCGCCATGCTGGTGGCCTTTGCCAGCTCCATGGCGCTGGTGTTCCAGGCCGCGCAGGCTTTTGACGCCACGCCCGCGCAGATCACGTCCTGGGTCTGGGCCCTGGGTCTGGGAATGGGCTTGTGCACCGTGCTGCCATCGCTGTGGCTGCGCAAGCCGGTGATGATGGCCTGGTCAACGCCGGGAGCAGCCGTTCTGGCCACGGCCGGCCTTGCCGGCGATGGTTTCAGCATGGCGCAGGCCGTCGGAGCCTTCATGCTTGCAGCGCTGCTGACCATTGTTGTCGGCGCCAGCGGCGTCCTGGAGCGCCTGATGCAGCGCATTCCCGTGGCCATCACTTCGGCGCTGCTGGCTGGCGTGCTGGCCCGCTTTGGCATGCAGGCGTTTGCCGCGGCGCAGACGGCGCTGCCCCTGGTGCTGGGCATGCTGCTGACCTATCTGGTGATGCGCCGCATTGCGCCACGGTATTGCGTGGTCTGGACATTGATCGCCGGCGTAGCGCTGGCGTCGGCCGGGGGCGCAATGTCCTGGCCGACCGTCGACTGGACGCCGGCCCGGCCCGTATTCACGGCCCCCGAATGGTCCTGGTCGGCTGCCGTCAGCCTGGCCCTGCCGCTGTTTGTCGTGACCATGGCTTCGCAGAACCTTCCGGGCGTGGCCGTCATTCGCGCTTCGGGCTATGACTTGCCCATTTCGCGCCTGATCACCATGGCTGGAGTGGTGACTTTGCTGCTGGCGCCATTCGGCGCATTTGCGCTCAACCTCAGCGCGATAACTGCCGCCATCTGCATGGGGCCGCAAGCCCATGTGGATCCGCAGCGCCGGTATGCAGCAGCTGCGACCTGCGGCCTGTTCTATCTGCTGATCGGCTTTTTCGGTGCCGTGGTGACGGGGCTGCTGACGGCGTTTCCCCGCGAACTGGTCGCCGCCATCGCCGGCCTGGCGCTGCTGGGAGCGATAGGCGGCGGGCTGTCCGCGGCCTTTGCCGAGGAAAAACACCGGGAAGCGGCGCTGATCACTTTCCTGGTCACGCTCAGCGGCGTGGTGATCTTCGGCGTGGGCTCGGCCCTGTGGGGCCTGCTTGCCGGCAGCCTCGCCTTATTTGTGCAACAGTATGGTCGCCGCCGTGCCTGAGCGCGCGTTGTTCCTGCCCCGTCGGAATGTCTGATTCTCCGGCGAATGGCCTGCCCCTGAGGCTGCAACTGTTGTGACTACCATGAACCTTCTTTTCATCGCCGACCCCCTCGCGTCTTTCAAGATCTACAAGGACACCACCTTTGCCATGATGCGTGAAGCGCAGCGCCGCGGTCATGCGATTGCCGCCTGCGAGGTGCAGAGCATTTCCTGGCAGCGCGGAGGCAAGGTGTCGGCGCTGGTGCGGGACATCGTTCTCACGGGCGACGCCGATGAGTGGTTTACCGAGCAGGGCACGCGCCGAGTGACGCTGGCCGAGTTCGACGCCGTGCTGATGCGCAAGGATCCGCCGTTCGACAGCGAGTTCTTCTACGCAACCCACCTGCTCGAGCAGGCCGAACGCGAAGGCGCCAAGGTGCTCAACAAGCCCAGCGCCTTGCGCGAGCATCCCGAAAAGCTGGCCATCATGGAATTTCCCGAAGTCATCGGGCCCACGCTGGTCACGCGCGATGCCCAGGAAATTCGTGCTTTCCATGCCGAACACCAGGACATCATCCTCAAGCCGCTGGATGGCATGGGCGGCATGGGCATCTTCCGTGTCGGTGCCGACGGCCGCAACCTTGGCAGCATCATCGAGACGCTCAACCGCGATGGCGCGCAAAGCGTGATGGTGCAGAAATTCCTCCCCGAAATCGTCGATGGCGACAAGCGGGTGCTGGTGATTGGCGGCAAACCCGTGCCGTATAGCTTGGCGCGCATTCCCCAGGGCAACGAAGTGCGTGGCAATCTGGCGGCCGGCGGCAAAGGCGTGGCCCAGCCGCTGAGCGCCAAGGACCTGGAAATTGCGCAGGCCCTGGGCCCCGTGCTGATGCAGCGCGGCCTGCTGCTGGTCGGCCTGGACATCATTGGCGAGTGCGTCACCGAGATCAATGTCACCAGCCCCACCTGCTTCCAGGAGATCTATGACCAGACTGGCTGTGATGTTGCTGCGCTGTTCATCGATGCCCTTGAACAGGAACTGAGCGACAATTGATGCCCGCATGACAAATGCACCGCCGCGCGGTGCATCCGCCGACCGCAGGTCGGCGGATGGTCTGAAAAGACCTGTTTTGAATTTCGGGCCTTGTTTGTAAAAACGGCTCAAAATCCGGGCTACAATGCAAGGCTGCGCTGCTGAAACAGTTGAATGACTGAATCGGCAGCAAGAAACTTAAAGTTGACAGGGTCTTTAAAACTGTTGTAGAATTCGGGGCTCAGCTGATCACAGCGAGTCCGGTAAGAAAGTCAAACTTCTTGCAGATCTTTAAAAATATACAGCCGATAAGCGTGGGCGTTTGAAGGCAACTGCCAAGTTCTTTGGAACTAGTGCATAGCACTACAAACGCTCATGAAGAGAAGAAGTGAAGTTCACTTTGATTCTTT
>JBBKVU010000083.1:0-3725 GCA_037968595.1 Comamonas sp. | reverse complement strand
CGACTGCATCTTCCATCTGGCCAGCGTTCCCGGCGGCGCGGCCGAGCGCGACCCGGCGCTGGGCCGCAGCGTGAATCTGCAGGCGACGCTGAATCTGCTGGATGCCTGCCAGGCGCTCGCGCAGCCGCCGCGCTTCGTCTACGCCAGCTCGATTGCCGTCTACGGCGACTGCCTGCCCGCCGTCGCCAGCGAAGACCTGTTGCCCGCGCCCGCGATCAGCTATGGCGCGCACAAGCTGGCCTGCGAGATCCTGCTTGCCGATGCGAGTCGCCGCGGCTGGGTCGACGGCTGCGCGCTGCGGCTGCCGGGCATCGTCGCGCGCCGCGACGAGAACGCGGGACTGGCGTCGGGCTTCATGAGTCAGCTGTTCTGGCGCCTGGCCGAAGGCCGGGAGATCACGCTGCCGGTCTCGCCCACGGGCAGCTGCTGGTGGATGTCGGCGACCACCTGCGTGGACAATCTGCTGCACATGGCCCGCATGGATTCGGCTGGCTGGTCGCCCCAGCGCAGCTACCAGATGCCGGTGCTGCACCTGGCCGTTGCCGAAGTCATCGATGCGCTGGCGCAGCGCTTTGGCGCGTCGGTCAAGGACCGGGTGCGCTATGCGCCCGAGCCGTTCATCGACCGCGTGTTCGCGCGCTTTCCGCCGCTGCTCACGCCCCGGGCGCTGCAGCTGGGCCTGCGCCATGACCACGATGCGCAGACGCTGGTGGCCAACGCACTGGGCCTGTGACAGGCGCCGCGCGCCGCGCCGGCGCCAGGGCTTCTAGAATCGGGCCATGGCCAAGAAGATTCCTCCGCTCAATCCCCTGAAAGTCTTTGATGCGGTGGTGCGTACGCGCAATCTGACGCAGGCGGCCAAGGAGCTGCACATCAGCCAGTCGGCGGTGAGCAAGCAGCTCAACGTGCTGCAGTCCTATCTGGGCGCCGAGCTGTTCCGGCGCGAGCGCCACGGCATCAGCCTGACACAGGCCGGGCTGCGCTACGGCGAAGCCATAGGCCCGGCCTTCGAGAGCATCTCCAAGGCCACGGGCGAGATCATGCGCAGCGGCTCGGACAGCACGCTGCGCATCCAGACCTACACCACCTTTGCCGCCAAATGGCTGATTCCCCGGCTCAGCGACTTCCACGCGCGCCACAGCGAGATCGCGGTGGTCATCACCAACTCCGTGAAGGACGTCGATTTCGATCGCGACCCTGTGGACCTCGCGATCCAGATGGGGCGGGGCGCCTGGCAGGGCATGGACACGGATTTCCTGTTCGAGGATGTGATCGAGCCGGTCTGCAGCCCCGGCTTCCAGCGCGCCAATGCACCCGAGGCCGCCTACCCCCAGGCCTTGCTGCGCAAGCGCCTGCTGGTTTCGCACTATCGCCAGAAGGACTGGCAGACATGGGCCCGGCTGTGCCGCTACGAAAGCGAAATCCAGGATGTCGAAAGCATGCAATTCAGCAGCTCGGTGCTGACCTGGCAGGCCGCCGCCGACGGCCTGGGCATAGCGATTGGCCAGACCGCGCTGCTGGTCGATGACCTGGCAAACGGCAAGCTGGTCGCGCCGTTTCACCTGCCGGTGCGCACCGGCGCGTCCTATTACCTGGTGAGTCCCCAATTGCAGCGCCAGTCGCGCAAGGTCGAATTGTTTCGCGATTGGCTCAAGGAGCAGGTCGCGGCATCGACGGCGTCGGCACAACAGTTCAACGCAATCTCCATAAACTGATATTCAGGCCGGCTAAAGGCGACAGTTATCTGGGGTTTCTTTTGTTTTTTCATAATACGGGATCTCTCAAGGTTAACAACTAGTTGTTTTCAGTGATATATAGAGCTTGTCAGCTTGTATTCTGAATTGAAAACATCACTGATATCCGTTAGTTATTTTCAGTGATTGGCCGCTTGGCAGTTTTTGATTAGGCGGGTAAAATATCATGGAGTTCAATTAGTTGTTTTCAGTGATTGGCAAATGAGCAGTTTTTGCATAGTAACTGTCCTCGTTCTCCTGTTACTAAGGAATAGATTTCTCTAATAGAAGAAAAGGTTTCTGTGGCTGTGACTATTACAACGCTTTTGCCTCCCTCAGGTATCGCTCAGCTTGCGTTGAGTTCATTCATTGACGCCGCAAAAAAAGGGGAAACGTTGCGGGTGGTGCACGATGGATCCATATGGATGGTACGGGCCTGCGACACCCCCGGTGGGCAAGGCCTTGGCGCAGGGCCCGACTCCGGGGTCGATACCACGTCGATCTTTGCCGATGCCCTGGGGCGGGCGTTTTCCCGCGGCATTCAGGACGCCGTGGTGCGCGAACTGGGACTGACGCCCCATCCGGGCCAGCCTCTGGCGTCGCGCCTGGTGCTGCAGGCCATTGCAATGGCCGAGACCAGTCAGCAGGCCCTGCAAGGCGTTGATTTCATGACCCAGTTGATGTTCAGCGCGGCTGCCCAGGGCGGCGAGTTCATGGCTGCCTGCCGGGCCCTTGGCCTGGCGCCCGAGGCCGTGAGCGCGCAACAGCGTGCGGCCATCGATGTGTGCCTGCAGCAGCGCTTTGCGCAGGCCGCGCGGCAGGGGCAGTTCCCGGTCGCACCTGCGCTCGCCAGGCAATGGCTGCAGGTCGAACTCACGGCCTTGCCGCCGCGGACCGCGGGTAGGTACTGAAACCACGGCGGCAAGCTTGCGCAGCGCAAGCTTGCCGCTATTTCTGTAATTCCTGGTTACTATTTTCCAGGTAGCTGAATACCCTCTCCCGGAAATCATTGATATCACAGCACGCCGGAGATAAGGGAGGAATTATTCTCTTTCCATATTCAAGCGCTGCTGATTGGTGGGATCGCCGTGTGCGAGAAGTTGTATGTGATGTCGAGTATTTTGATGTGTATACAACTTCTTTTGTTTGTGTAAAAATTAGTTAAGTGGGTAATTCCACTTTTTTAATTAATGCATGGGCGGTGGCCAATATGATCGAAGAGTCAATGCTGCAGATATGGGAATCCAGTCCCTTGGAGGTCAATGCGCTTGTCGAAAATGTGCCTGTGCCGCCAATGGATGAGCAATCCCTGGCGCAGCGTGATGAATTGTTTCAGGCCCTGGTGCAGGCCCATGGCACACGTTTATATCGTTTCATCATCAAGAACATCGGCAATCCGGGCGATGCCCAGGACCTGGCCCAGCAGGCATTTCTGGAAGCCGTGCGTTCCTACAGTTCCTTCAAGGGGCAGTCCGAGCTGTCCACCTGGTTGTACGGCATAGCCATGAACCTGGTGCGCAACCATCTGTCACGCGCGCCGCATCGACGCTACGAATTCGCCGATGAAGCCGTGCTGGAAGACATGGCTTGCGACGCGCTGGCGCCGGACCAGGAAGTCGAGCAGAGCGAGCGCATGCGCCATCTGCAACTGGCGCTCGAGGATCTGCCCGAAAGCATGCGTTCCATCCTGCTGATGGTCGCGGTCGACGAACTGTCCTATGAAGCGGCCGCGGCCCTGTTGACGGTGCCCGTGGGAACGGTGCGCAGTCGGCTCTCTCGCGCGCGCGCGGCATTGCGCGTCAAGCTGAAGGCGCGCGGCGTCGAGCTGGATTTCTGAACGCCAACAGCCCGCGGGACGAACCGTCCTGCGCCCTTGTCCTCAGGCCGGCACTTCTCGCGCCACGCAAGTGCAACTGGCCTGCTTTGCGCGCAGGGCGCCGGTTCAGGGTGCAGGCTCCTCGGACCCCTGCAGCGCAGCGGCCGGCAGAGGCC
>JBBKVU010000082.1:0-5855 GCA_037968595.1 Comamonas sp. | reverse complement strand
GGCAGGGGCCGCGGCCTGGGGCGCGGGGGCGCTGATCTGCGCGGGCGAGGTCACGCCTGGCGTGGACTGGCGGGCCGCAGGCGGGTCCAGCAGCAGGGTGTAGCTGCGCACCACGTGGCCGGCGGCCCAGGAGGCGTCGATCACCAGATCGACAAAAGGCTCGGCGACAGGCTGGGCGCTGCTCAGGCGCAGCACGGCGGAGCCGTCGGGGCGGCGTTGCAGCTGCACCTGGAACTGGCTGGCAGTGGCCGTGTATTCCATTCCCTGGGCCCGGAAGACCGCGGGCGTGGCAATGGTTGCGCGCAGACTGTCGGCTTCGGCGGCGGTGATCTGGGGCAGTTCCACTTCCGCGCGCAGGGGTTCGCCCAGCGCAGACTGGATGCTGATGCGACCCAGCGCCAGCGCCCAGGCTTCGGTGGCCGTCAGGCTGACAGAGACGAGGGCCGCTGCGGCCAGCGCAGAGAGTTTCCAACGATGCATGGTGGCGTCAACTTCTGTGGTTGTGCGGCCCGGGCGAGCGGCATAGTTGTTCTCAAGAATGACCGCCGCACCGGCACAGCGCGCGCGTCATAGTGAAAAATACCTTAGCAGCAATGCATAGCAGTGGCAAGCCAAGGTGACAGGGGGCATTGTCCAACACCTGAAGGGCATGGCAGGGCGACGCGCCCGGGGAACGCGCCAGATGTTGTCCCTGGGCAACGAGAAACCGCCCCACGGCCCATTTTCCATGGTCCGAGGGGCGGCAATCGCCTGAAAAGGCAGGGCAGCGCAGCGCTGCTCTGGCGCGGCTTACTTGGCCAGCAGGATGCGCAGCATGCGGCGCAGGGGTTCGGCCGCACCCCACAGCAACTGGTCACCGATCACGAAGGCCGACAGGTACTCGGGGCCCATGTTGAGCTTGCGCACCCGGCCCACGGCGACTTCGAGGCCGCCGGTCACGGCCGCGGGCGTCAGTTCCTTGACGGTGACGGCACGGTCGTTGGCGACAAACTTGACCCAGGGGTTGCCGGTCTGGATCAGCGTCTCGATTTCGGCCAGCGGCAGGTCATGCTTGAGCTTGATGGTCAGCGCCAGGGAGTGGCAGCGCATGGCGCCGATGCGCACGCACAGGCCGTCGACGGGAATCGTCGCCGAGGTGCCCAGAATCTTGTTGACTTCGGCCTGGCCCTTCCACTCTTCCTTGGACTGGCCGTTGGGCAGCTGCACGTCGATCCAGGGGATCAGGCCACCGGCCAGCGGCGCGCCGAAGTATTCGGTGGGCACGTCGTTGCGGATGGTGTGCGCGACCTGGCGGTCGATGTCGAGAATGGCCGAAGCCGGCGTCGCGAGGGCGTCGGACACTGCGGCGTGCACCACGCCCATGCCCTTGAGCAGTTCGCGCATGTGGTTGGCGCCGCCACCCGAAGCTGCCTGGTAGGTCATGGAGCTGACCCATTCGACCAGGCCGGCCTTGAACAGGCCGGACAGGCCCATGAGCAGGATGGAGTTGGTGCAGTTGCCGCCGATCCAGTTCTTGCCGCCTGCGGCAAGCTTGGTCTGGATCAGGTCGTCGTTGACCGGGTCAAGCACGATGACGGCGTCGTCTTCCATGCGCAGCGACGAAGCTGCGTCTATCCAATGGCCTTGCCAGCCGGCAGCGCGCAGCGGACCGAACACGGCCTTGGTGTAGTCGCCGCCCTGGGCGGTGATGATGATGTCGCAGCGGGCCAGTGCCGCTATGTCGTTTGCGTCCTGCAGCGTGGTATGGGTGCGGGCCTGGGCGGGCGCCTTGCCGCCGGCATTCGAGGTGGAGAAGAAAATGGGCTCGATCAGATCGAAGTCACCTTCGGCCTGCATGCGGTCCATCAACACCGAGCCGACCATGCCGCGCCAGCCTACCAAACCTACCAACTTGCTCATTTTCAACGCCCCTGTGGTTTAAGAAACAATGTTCGACCAGACTGGGACCCGGCTCGTCTGGCCGGGAGAGGGCGCGCGACGAACCGGGCTGGGTCAGCCTTTAATCGTCGTAATGGTGATTGCGCGCGCAGCCACGGCTGCCGCAGACACAGCTGCCGTGCAGGCAGTGGTCAAAGGGGCGGTGCGGGAATGGGCGGCAAACATAGCTCGGTATTGTAATGGATTCCCCGCAGGCGCAGTCAAGCTGTGCACCGGCCATGGTTGCGGGCGCCTGTCAGCCCGTGGCGCCCGCGGCGCGACCGGCTGACAGGCTGGGGCCTCAATAGGCCATCACGGTGGCGCTGTGGCCCAGGTGGTTGTGCATCGACAAGCCTTCGAAAGCATGCAGCGCCGCGTAGTCCGTGGCAAATTCTTCCAGGCCTTCAGCGGCTGCAAACGGACTCAGGTCGATCTGCACGACTTCTTGCGCGCCGTCGAAATAGTCAGAGTCATCGCCGGAAGCGCTGGAATCGCCTTGCGCGCTGCTGCCCAGGCTGGCCGCCAGCACCGAGGTCGACAGCACTTCGCCGGGGACCAGGTTCGTGACCTGCGCGACGGCCGCGTGATCGAAATTAACGTCGAATGCGTCGAACTCCATGGGCTGGCCCGAAAGCACGGTCCAACCATCCTCGGCCGCATCCGCGGCCAGGCCGGCCAGATGCTGGGCATCCTGCAGCAGCGCATGGCCCAGCGCCGGGGCCTGGACCTGCACTTCGGCCCAGAGCGCCGAACCGGCTTGCATGGCCTTGTCGGACAACATGGCGTAGCCGCTCTTGAGCGCGCTGTAGCCGAAGTCCAGCAGCTTGCTGCCCGCTGCGCCAGCGAGTTCGGCGGCCATGGTGGCGCTGCTTTTTTCCGGGGCTTCGGCCGTGCTGCCGAATTGCCATGCGTGGGTGTTGACCAGTGCCTTGTGGGCTGCTTGAGCAACCAGATCCTTGGCGCCATAGGCCAGGGCCGGTGCGGCATTTGCCACTTCGCCCACGGCGTCGAGCGCTGCCTTGCCTACCTTGTCGGCAGCGGCTGCGGCTGCCAGCACGGGCAGCAGGGAGACATCCTTCGCCAGATTGGTCGAGGTGGTCCAGTTGATGTTGTTGCTGCTGCAGTACTTCGCGATTTGAGGGAAGTAGGACGGTGCAGTGTTCCAGAGGCTGCTCAGGTTGTTGTAAATGAAGCTCATGGGTTAAAAAGTTTGATTGCATGAAATCAGGGTGCGCGCCTGGCTCACCCCGGGGCTTTGCTGTGTGCAACCGTCTGCGAGGTCTTGCGGACCAGGCAGCTCGCCGCGCTACAGTGGTCTTATGTTCGCGCAATCACAAAATGATATCGATAGGATAAAACTATCAAGAGTTGTAGGAATTTTCTTGCACCACAGCGCGGCCGGATCGGTTGCGCCAGGTCGTTGTCAGGAGACAGGGGCAAAAAAAAAGCAGCCATTGCTGGCTGCTTCTTGCTGGGAGGATGTGGGATCAGCGCAGGGCGGCAACCACCGCATCACCCATTTCGGCAGTGCCCACGCGGGTCGTGCCTTCGCTCCAGATGTCGGGCGTGCGCAGGCCCTGGGCCAGCACGGCCTGCACCGCGTCTTCGATGCGCTGCGCTGCCGCTTCCTGGTTCAGGCTGAAGCGCAGCATCATTGCCGCCGACAGGATGGTTGCCAAGGGGTTGGCGACGTTCTTGCCGGCGATGTCGGGAGCGCTGCCATGGCTGGGTTCGTACAGGCCCTGGCCCTTGGAGTTGAGGCTGGCCGAAGGCAGCATGCCGATGGAGCCGGTGAGCATGGAGGCTTCATCCGAGAGGATGTCGCCAAACATGTTGCCCGTGACCACCACGTCGAAGCGCTTGGGTTCCTTGACCAGTTGCATGGCGGCGTTGTCCACATACATGTGGTCCAGCTGCACATCGGGATATTCCTTGCCGACCTCGGTGACCACGTCCTTCCAGAACTGGAAGGTCTCGAGCACATTGGCCTTGTCGACGCTGGTCACGCGCTTGCTGCGCTTTTGCGCGGCCTGGAAGGCGACATGCGCGATGCGCTCGATCTCGGGGCGCGAATAGCGCATGGTGTCGAAGGCTTCCTCGGCACCGGGGAAATGGCCGTCGGTGGCCACGCGGCGGCCGCGCGGCTGGCCGAAGTAGATGTCGCCCGTGAGTTCACGGATGATCAGGATGTCGAGGCCGGCAACCAGTTCGGGCTTGAGGCTGGAAGCGTGCGTCAGTTCCTTGTAGCAGATGGCCGGGCGGAAGTTGGCAAACAGGCCCATGTGCTTGCGCAGGCCCAGGATGGCCTGCTCGGGGCGCAGCGGACGGTCCAGCGTGTCGTACTTCCAGTCGCCGACGGCGCCGAACAGCACGGCATCGGCTTCCATGGCCAGCTTCAGCGTGGCTTCGGGCAGCGGATGGCCCGTGAGCGCATAGGCCGCGCCGCCGACCGGGGCCGATTCCATCTCGAAGTCCAGGTCGAGGGCGTTGAGCACCTTGACGGCTTCCGCAACGATTTCCGGGCCGATGCCGTCGCCAGGCAAGACTGCAATTTTCATGGGAATTCTCTGTCGAAGTAAAAAATGGGAGGCTGCGGCCACCGGCGCCGGCCGGTGCGCGCAGCGGATCAGGCAATCAGCCCTGGACCAGGGTGTGGGCCAGCCAGGGCTTGGTGGCCAGGCGCTGGGCTTCATAGGCCTTGATCTTGTCGGACTGGCGCAGCGTCAGACCGATGTCGTCGAAGCCGTTGAGCAGGCAGTACTTGCGAAACGCATTCACCTCGAACGGGATTTCCTCGCCCTGCGGGCGCACGATGACCTGGCGTTCGAGATCGATGGTCAGCTGGTAGCCGGGAAAGGCCGCGACTTCGTCGAACAGCGCGGCAATCGTCGCCTCGGGCAGCACGATGGGCAGCAGCCCGTTCTTGAAGCAGTTGTTGAAGAAGATGTCGGCAAAGCTGGGCGCAATCACGGCGCGGAAGCCGAACTGGTCGAGCGCCCAGGGCGCATGCTCGCGGCTGGAGCCGCAGCCGAAGTTCTTGCGCGCGATCAGGATGGAAGCGCCCTTGTAGCGCGGCTGGTTGAGCACGAAGTCGGGATTGGGCTTGCGGCTGGCCGGATCCTGGCCGGGCTCGCCGTGGTCCAGGTAGCGCCATTCGTCAAACAGGTTCACGCCAAAGCCGGTCTTCTTTATCGACTTGAGGAACTGCTTGGGGATGATGGCGTCGGTGTCGACGTTTTCGCGGTCCATCGGGGCCACGAGGCCTTGGTGTACGGTGAATTTTTGCATGGAAGGTATTCCTCGAAAGGGGGGCTCAGCGTTGCAGCGGTCGGTCAGACAAAGCGGCGCACGTCGACAAAATGGCCGTGCACCGCAGCCGCTGCAGCCATCGAGGGGCTGACCAGGTGGGTGCGTCCGCCCGCGCCCTGGCGGCCTTCGAAGTTGCGGTTCGAGGTCGAGGCGCAGCGCTCGCCGGGCTCGAGCCGGTCGGCATTCATTGCCAGGCACATCGAGCAGCCGGGCTCGCGCCATTCAAAGCCGGCGGCCTTGAAGATCAGGTCCAGGCCTTCGCGCTCGGCCTGTTCCTTGACCAGGCCCGAACCGGGCACGACCATGGCCAGCTTGACATTGCTGGCCACCTTGCGGCCGAGCTTTTGCACCATGGCCGCGGCTTCGCGCATGTCTTCGATGCGGCTGTTGGTGCACGAGCCGATGAACACCTTGTCGATGCGGATGTCGTTGATGGCCTTGCCCGGCTCGAGGTTCATGTAGACCAGCGCGCGCTCGATCGCGCCGCGCTTGTTGCTGTCCTTTTCCTTGTCGGGATCGGGCACGACGGCGTCAATGCCCAGCACCATTTCGGGCGAGGTGCCCCAGGTGACCTGCGGCACGATCTGTGCGGCGTCCAGCGTGACCACCAGGTCGAACTGCGCATCGGC
>JBBKVU010000081.1:0-2589 GCA_037968595.1 Comamonas sp. | reverse complement strand
GTCGGCAAGCCTGATCCTGGCGCTGCTGCCAGCCTAGGGCGAGGACCCAGCGAGGGGCACCGAGCAAGGGCCGCCCCGCAGCGACGGTGCCGTCCCCCTCCACCGAAGGATGAGAGGGGGAAGCGACGAAGTCGCTCAGGGGGTGCTTCATTAATCTCGGAAGTTGTTGAACGACAGCGGCACGTCGTCGATTTCCTTGCGGATCAGCGCCATTGCGGCCTGCAGGTCGTCGCGCTTGGCGCCCGTGATGCGCACTTTCTCGTCCTGGATCGCGGCCTGCACCTTGAGCTTGCTTTCCTTCATCAGCTTTTGCAGCTTCTTGGCGAGTTCGGACTCGATGCCGTTGCGCACCTTGACGACCTGCTTGAGCTTGTCGCCGCCGATCTTCTGGGCTTTCTGGATGTCGAGGAAGCGCACGTCGACGCTGCGCTTGGTCAGCTTGTTGCGCAGCAGGTCTTCCACCTGGGTCAGCTGGAAGTCCGCATCACCGTACATGGTGATTTCCTTGTCCTTGAGTTCAACGGCGGCCGACGAGCCCTTGAAGTCGAAGCGGGTGGCGATTTCCTTGGCGGCGTTCTCGACCGCGTTCTTGACTTCGACGAAATCGGCTTCGCATACGGTGTCAAAAGATGGCATGGGTATTTCTCTTTCCTGAAAGGTCTGGGGAGTGCACGGCGCTCGGGAGGGCGGCGGCGATAAGCCGCTGGCCAGCGGGGCCCGGGTCGCGGTGCGACAATCCACGTGATGTTAGTCGAGAAAAATGTTCCCTTGCAGCACAGCAATACCTTTGGCATCGCGGCCCGCGCCCATGCCCTGGTGCGCGTGCATTCCGAAGACGACGTGCGCGCCCTGCTGGCCGACCCGTTCTGGGGCCGGCGCCCGCTGCTGGTGCTGGGCGGGGGCAGCAATATCGTGCTCACCGGCGATGTCGAACCCGTGGTGCTGAAGATGGAGATCCAGGGCATTCGTGTGGTCGAACAAACCCCCACGGCCTGGATTGTCGAAGCCGGAGCGGGCGAGCGCTGGCACGACCTCGTCGCCTGGACGCTGGACCAGGGCCTGGCCGGCCTGGAGAACCTGGCGCTGATTCCGGGCACCGTGGGTGCCTCGCCGGTGCAGAACATCGGCGCCTACGGCGTCGAGCTGCAGGACCGTTTCGAGTCGCTCGATGCGATCGACCTGGTCACGGGCCAGAGCTTCACGCTGAACGCCGCGCAATGCGCGTTCAGCTACCGCGATTCGGTGTTCAAGCATGTGCCGGCCGAGCCCGTGGGCCCGCGCTCTGCCGCTCCTCGGGGCATGGGCCTGGCGGGCCGCGCCGTGATCACGCGCGTGCGCTTTGCGCTGCCCAAGGCCTGGAAGCCCGAGATCGGCTATCTGGACATAGAGCGCAAGCGCGCCGAAGCCGGCGTGGAGCTGCCGACGGCGCGCCAGATCTTCGACTGGGTCTGCGAGATCCGCCGTGCCAAGCTGCCCGATCCCGAGGTGCTGGGCAATGCGGGCAGCTTCTTCAAGAATCCCACGGTCAGCGCCGAGCAGTGCGCCGACATCATTGCGCGCGAGCCGCGCATCGTGCACTACCCGCTGGCCGACGGCACGATCAAGCTGGCCGCGGGCTGGCTGATCGACGCCTGCGGCTGGAAAGGCAAGACCATGGGCAAGGCCGGAGTCTACGAGCGCCAGGCGCTGGTGCTGGTCAACCGCGGCGATCGCCACTCCGATGACGCCAGCGTCACCGGCGGCGAAGTCATGACGCTGGCGCGCGCCATCCAGACCAGCGTCTACGAGCGCTTTGGCATTCGCCTCGAACCCGAGCCGGTCGTGGTCTGAGCTACGCGCCCGCGATACATGCGAAAATAGCCCCGTCTCGGCACGGCGGGATGTCCGGTCTGCATGGTGCTCACCGGACAGCGCGTGAAAATTGCCCTTATAAGACACGTCACAAACAGCGGTTTTCCCCGGTCAGTGCCCCAGCGAGATTCGATCATGTCAAGTTACAACCCACCTTTTGAAATCCACGTTCACGGCCAAGTGGTGCTGACGGCCCAGACCAGCTTCGAGCAGCTGCAGGAAGCGCTCAAGCCGCTGTGGACCTATGCGGGCGCACGGTCTCTGGCCGATGGCGCGGCCAGCGTCTACGAAGAAGAGCCGGGTATCCAGTTCGATGCGCGCGAGCACCGGCTGCAGATCTGCTGGACGGTGCGCGGCGACGACGATTTCCGCCAGACGCTCGACGAGATGTGCATGAGCCTCAACGAGCTCTCGGAGCAGGGCGCGGCCATCGAGGTCACGTTCTACGACACCGAATTCGACGACGAAGAAGAAGCCGACGAAGCCGAGTCGCGCGACGACTTCCTGATGCTTTTCGTCGGCCCCACGCCGGCCGCCATCATGCAGGTGCAGCGCGACCTGCTGGTGCAGGATGTGGTCAACATGATGGAGCGCCACTTCGACGGCGCCGAGCTCGGCGGCGTGGTTGCCGAGATCGACAAGCTGTTTTCGCTGCGCTTCGATGCGCTGGTGAATTCGCTGGAAATCGGCAAGCCCCCGCGCGGCCCCGGCGGTTCGGGCGGCGGATCGGGCCACGGC
>JBBKVU010000080.1:0-4282 GCA_037968595.1 Comamonas sp. | reverse complement strand
GTCAAGGGCCAGGGCGCCATGGGCCTGCAGCGCCGCCGGTGCCAGCGCGCTGTCCAGCTCCGCCTCCAGTGCCTGCCGGTCATAGCCGCAGACCAGGTAGATCCAGTCGGCGGCCCGGTCGCCGCCGCGGATTTTCTGCTCCGTGGTGGCGGCGATGTCGGGTGTCTGCGTCTGCAGCAGATGCGCGCCCGTGGTGCCGGGGCGCATGGCACAGGCCTGGGCCTGGTCGCGCAGATAGTCGCGCAGCGGCTGCGCGCCCTGGCTTGCCGGAGAGCAGCGCAGCGTAAGCATGTGGCCGCCCAGGGCGCTGCCCGCGCTTTCCAGCACCTGGCATTGGCTGCGCACCATGTTGCGGTGCTCGGGCATGAGCCGCGACGACCAGGGCGTGGGTTGGTTCAGGCGGCCCAGATAGCCGTCGGACACCAGCGTCTCATAGCGGTCGAGTTCGTACAGCACGAAGAAGCCTTCGCCGCCGCCGGCATCGGCCCAGCGCGAGCCGCGCTGAAATCCCGGTATGCCCATGCGCTCGGGAAAATGCTCGTGCGAATGCCAGTCCTCGAACTCCGTGCGCCAGTCGGGCGCCATGTCCCACCACATCGCGATCGCGGCCTTGCCAAGTAGCGCCATGATGATTCCTGCCTTTGCCGCGCGTCACTTCGCCGCGCGCAGGCGGGCGAGTTCGGCATTGACCTGCTGCATCACCAGCTCGCCGACTTCCTTGCTGAACTTGTCGACCACGGGCTGCACTTTCTGGCGCAGGCGTGCGACTTCGGCGGCGCTGACTTCGTTGACCTGCATGATTTTCTTCAGACCGTCGATGGCTTCGGCCTCCTTGATCTGCGAGATCCGGCGCTCCTCGGCCTTGGCTTCGTTCGCGGCCTCGGTGATGATCCTGCGCTCGGTGGCCGACATGCCGTCCCAGGTCTTCTTGCTCATCAGCAGCGGCATGCCGGTGTAGATGTGCCGTGTCAGCGACAGGTATTTCTGCACTTCCGCGAACTTCGCCGACTCGATCACGCCCACCGGGTTGTCCTGGCCGTCAATGGCCTTGGACTCGAGCGCGCCATAGACTTCGCCGAAGGTCATGGGCACGGGGTTGGCGCCCAGCGTGTTGAACATGTCGAGATAGATGGGCGCGGCAATCACGCGCACCTTGAGGCCTTGCAGGTCTTCGACCCTGGCAATGGGGCGCTTGCTGTTGGTCATGTTGCGAAAGCCCAGGTCCCAGATGCCCAGGCCCACGAGGCCGAACCGGGAAAGACCGTCAAGCAGCTGCGTGCCGACCGGCCCGTCGGAGACGGCATAGGCTTCCTGGGCGTTGTTGAACAGGAAGGGAAAGTCAAACACCATGAACTGCTTGTCCATGCCCGCGAGCAGGCCAGTGGCCATGGACGTGAAGTCCAGTGTGCCGCCGCGCACCGCCGACAGGTTCTGCGGGTCGCCGCCGAGCACCGCATTCGCGTAGATCGAGACCTTGATCTTGCCGCCGCTTTTCTGCGCGACCAGATCGGAAAACTTCTGCGCGCCCTGGCCCAGCGGGTGGTCCTTGGCCAGGCTGAAGGCGAACTTGAGGTTGCGTTCCTTCACGTCCTGGGCCAGCGCCGCCGGGGCTTGTGCCAGCAGCAGCGCACCTGCGGCACCGACAAGGGCGCGGCGAATCAGGGAGGGGGTGGTCTTCATGTCTCTACCTTTGCGTTGAAGTGATGGAAAGCGCTGCCAAAGTGATTTTCTGGCCATCATATCCAGAAAGTTGAAAGTCATTCAATTTTTCAAAGCCGTTCAAATTTTGAACGGTTATGATGGGCGCAACTTTTGTTGCCAAGGAGACATGACATGAGCGGCGCGATGGAGAAATCGTTGGCGATCCTCGAGTACCTCGTGGGCTATCCGGATGGCGTGGCCCTGGTCAAGATATCGACCGATCTCAACCAGCTGCGCAGCGGCTGCCACCGCACCTTGCACGAGCTGATCGGCTACGGCTATGTGCGTCAGATGCCGCAAAAAGGCGACTACGCGCTGACCACCAAGCTGTCGTCGATGGGCTTGAGCTTTCTGAGCAAGTCGGGCGTGGTCGACATTGCCCAGCCGGTGATCCACCGGCTTGCCCAGGCCACGGGAGAACTCGCCCGCCTGGCCATCGTTGACGGCGAGCGCCTGACTCTTGTGGCCAAGGCCCAGGGCGCGAAGTCGGGCCTGCTCTATGACCCGGACATGGGCATGGACCTGCAGCTGTCGTGCAGTGCGGCCGGCCACGCCTGGCTCATGACCTTGCCCGAAGACCAGGCCATTGCCCTGGTCAGCCGCCAGGGGCTGGGCAGCCCCCGGCAGTTCGGGCCGAACGCGCCGACCTCGATCAAGGCGCTGATGAAGCTGCTTGACGGCCACCGCAAGCGCGGCTTTTGCGTGATCCAGGACATGTATGCGGCCGGCATGAGCTCCATGGCCGCGCCGGTGCGCCGCGGCGCCGAGTCCACCACCGGCGTGGTGGTGGTCGCCGGGCCGTCGATGCGCCTGACGCAAAAAGCCATGGCCGGGTTCGGCCCGGCCCTGATGGAGGCCGCGGCCGAACTGGCGGTTGCCGGCGATGCGTCGCCGCTGCTCAAGTCGGCCAATGTCGGCACCTGGGGCAACCAGATGGAAAGCCGCGCCTGAGCGGTGATTGACGGCGCGATCAGCGTCCCCGCCGCTGCGCGAAAAGCCGCCGAATGCGCTGCGTGCAGCGCGGATCGGCAAGCAAGAATCCTGGGCGCCAGCGCGACGCCCAGGAGCACGCCATCACTCTGCGCATGCCCTCCCCAGTTAGCTTGCGCGCGCACCAATCTGGACAATTCACGCCCCTGCATCGCCCCATGCGCAGGCCGAAATGGTGCGTGAAAAAAAACTTTGCCAGCGCGAAAAATTGCCACTATTATCGGAATGTGACCAGGTGGTCACTTTTTGAAATTCTGCAGAAAACGCGCAGCCGCGATGGCGCTGCGCGCACTGGATTGCAAGAGCGCCGACCGCGCGTGACGCGGGCGCAAGACCATGGAGAAACGCAGATGTCACGTCGTGAGCAGACTGAACAGAAAATAATGCAGGCCCTGGAAGAGCAGATACGCGAGACCGGAATGAGCGGCCTGGGCGTGAATGCGATTGCCAAGCGCGCCGGCGTGAGCAAGGAACTCATCTACCGCTACTTCGATGGCCTGCCGGGCTTGTTGCTGGCCTGGATGAGCGCGCAGGATTACTGGACCGGGCATGCGGGCACGCTCCAGGCCGACGAGTCCAGCAGCCGCACGCCCGCCGACCTGATCCTGACGATGTTGCGGGCGCAGATTGGCGCGCTGGGCAACAACGAAGTGCTGCGCGAAGTGCGGCGCTGGGAGCTGATCGAGCGCAATGACATCACCGCCCAACTCGCGGACCGGCGCGAGCGCACGGCGCGCGCCTTCATCGACCGTGTGGATGGACTCACGCAGGAGGCCGACATCCCTGCGCAGGTGAGCGTGATGCTGGCCGGAATGCTTTATCTGATGCTGCGCTCCAAGACCGAAAGCCACTTTCTGGGCGTTCCGCTGCGCACCAACGAAGGTTGGGAGCGCATTTTCGGCGCCATCGAAAGCATGGTCGGCCATCTGCCAGAAAACATCCAGACCCAGTCGCTGGCCGCGCTTGAGGAAGAGCGCAACAACAAGGAGAATTCCCGATGAAGCGAGCCGCCGATCTGCTGGTCGAAACCCTGGCGCTGCACGGCGTGAACCGTGTCTTCTGCGTGCCTGGAGAAAGCTACCTGAGCGTGCTCGATGCACTGTCGCAACGTGACGATATCGAGACCGTGACCTGCCGGCACGAGGGTGGAGCAGGCTTCATGGCATTGGCCGATGCCCGACTCACAGGTCACCCGGCTGTCGTGCTCGTGAGCCGTGGGCCGGGCGCGATGAACGCCAGCATCGCGATCCACTCCGCCCAGCAGGACGCCGTGCCGCTGGTGGTGTTCGTTGGCCAGGTGGAGCGCGTGCACCGCCACATGGATGCCTTCCAGGAAGTGGACTACGAGAAGGTCTTTGGCAGCATGGCGAAGTGGGTGGTCGAAGTGCGCGATGGTGCACGCCTGGCGGATACCGTGGCGCAGGCATTCCACGCCGCGGCCAGCGGCACGCCCGGCCCGGTGGTGGTGGCGCTGCCCGAAGACATGCTCGAGGATCTCAGCGAGGGCGCTGGCGCCGCGCCATTCGCGCTGCCCCAGGGCGGCGCTTCGGCGGCCCAGCTCGCGCAGGTCGCCGAGCTGATCGCACAGGCG
>JBBKVU010000079.1:0-8210 GCA_037968595.1 Comamonas sp. | reverse complement strand
CCGTGGCCATCACCGGCAAGGGGGCCACGGCCAAGGCGGCTCGGCAGCTTGCAGCCTGCCTGGCCGGCTGAGCCGACTCCCGCAGCCTGCCCGGCCAGGGGCTGCAGCGCAGACCTGTTCGTCTGTACCTTGCGTCCATGGGGTAACTGAGCTCTCAGATAGATAAGTTGTTAGGAAGCAATTTTTCAATGGTTTGTCCTTGGCGCCCGGACTCCTACATTGAGGTCCGCCGCCAGCATACGCATGGCGGCGGCGGACGGCGCGCGTTTCCATGGCCTGGCCTGGGGGCGGATGCCGCCGCACCGGGCTTCAGGGCAGCAAGAACAGGGGAAGCCGAATGGCGAATTTCGAGATAGGTGAAATCGTGCGCGCGCTGCGCGGCGTGCGCGATGAGTGGCGCGATCTGCAAAAGCGTTCGCGCGAACCGGGGGGGCGGGAGTTTCCTTCGCGCGATGCGCTGGAACGGATCGTCGAAGGCCTCAAGGGCGCGCTGTTTCCCATGCGCCTGGGGCCTACCGATCTGCGCCACGAGAGCGAAGATTTCTATGTGGGCCACACGCTGGACGCGGCGCTGCAGGAGCTGCTGGGCCAGGCGCGGCTGGAGCTGAATTTCAATGCCCGGCATGCCGCGCTGCCGGCGCAGGAGATCGATGCCCAGGCGACCGAAGCCGTGCGCCAGTTTGCCAATGCGCTGCCCGCGCTGCGCCGCCTGCTTGACTCCGATGTGCTGGCCGCCTACCAGGGCGATCCTGCGGCGCGCAGCGTCGACGAAGTGCTGCTGTGCTATCCGGGCGTGCTGGCAATGATCCACCACCGGCTGGCGCATGCGCTCTACATTCTGGGCCTGCCGCTGCTGGCGCGCATCGTTGCCGAGCTGGCGCATGCGCAAACCGGCA
Source organism: Comamonas sp. (assembly GCA_037968595.1). Lineage (GTDB taxonomy): Bacteria > Pseudomonadota > Gammaproteobacteria > Burkholderiales > Burkholderiaceae_C > Comamonas. The sequence continues at coordinate 7,314 of JBBKVU010000079.1, read as the reverse complement.
TCGACATCCACCCTGGCGCCGACATAGGCGCGAGCTTCTTCATTGACCACGGCACCGGCGTCGTGATCGGCGAGACCGCGGTGATCGGCCGGCATGTGCGCCTCTACCAGGCGGTGACGCTGGGCGCCAAGCGTTTTCCCACGGACAGCGACGGCCAGCTGAAAAAGGGCCTGGCGCGCCACCCGGTGGTCGAGGACGATGTCGTCATCTATGCAGGCGCGACAATTCTGGGCCGGGTGACGCTGGGGCGGGGCGCAACCATAGGCGGCAATGTGTGGATCACCGACGATGTCGCGCCCGGCGCCAGCATCACCCAGGCCAGTCTGCAGAAGGCGCCAAAAGGCGAGGGCGGCGCATGAGCCACAGCGCGCCGGGCATGATTCTCCCTCGCAGGTATGCGCACCGTCGCACGCAGCAGCGCATCATGACTTGGGCAACTGGTCGTATTTGGTGCTCACGCCGCGCGCGGCTTCGACGGGGTATTTGGCGGCGTTGGACACCAGCTTGCTGGTGATGGCGGCGTTGAGATCGACGCCCAGCACGTCGGCCAGGCGAATCAGGTAAAGCGCGACATCGGCCAGTTCGTCGCTTACCGCCTGCGCGGTTTTGGGCGCGGCAGCCGCGGCGTGCGAGTCGGCCTCGGTCATCCACTGGAAGATTTCGGTCAATTCGCCGACTTCGCCTGAGAGCGCCATGACCAGATTCTTGGGCGAGTGGAATTGCTCCCAATCGCGCTCCTGTGCGAATTGCCTCAGCGCCTGCGTCGCGCCGTCTACGTCAATCAAAGTCTTGTTCACGTTCTGCCCCTTTGGGGCCAGATTGTTGCCGATTCTCCCGCTGTCTTGGTTTTCACGTGAAAGCGGTTCAGACGGCAGGCAGCGCCAGCACCAGGCCCGCCGCATACAGGGCATTGGCCAGGGCTATGCCGCGCAGGGGCACGCTGAACCAATAGCTTTTGGCCAGCAGCAGATAGGCCAGCAGCACGACCATTCCCAGCACCAGCAGCAGCGGCGACTGCCGCAGCACCGCCCATTGGGCCAGCGCCAGATAGCCCCATACCAGCGCAAACAGCATGAAGCCCAGGCTGTGGCTGGCGTGAAAGCCCTTGGCGGCCCGCGCCATCGTGGTCTGTGCCGAGATGATGGGCGCGGTCACCGCCAACGCTGCGGCCAGCGCCGCATCGCGCGGATCGAAGCGCTTGCTGTAGAACGTGAAGAACAGATGCGCACAGCCCAGCAGGCCGACGACGGCGGCACTGGCAAGGATGAAAACGGGGGCAAGCAACATGGCGACTCCTGCTGAGGTGGGTGATCAACCATGAGCGGGCTGATCTTGACATTGGAAAGATGTGATCCATTGTTGTCGCCGAATCTTTCTCATGTCAAGATGCGTCCATGAGCAATTCTGCAAGCAACCCCAAGAGCGCCCCAAAGCCCAGCACTGCGCCAAGCAAGAGCTATCACCACGGCAACCTGCGTGAGTCGCTGCTGCGGGCCGCCGAAACCGTGCTGGCGGTGCAGGGTGTGCAGGGCATCACGCTGCGTGAGGTCGCCAAGGCCGCGGGGGTGTCGCACGCCGCGCCTTATCACCACTTCGCCGGCCTCAACGAGCTGCTGGCCGCCGTGGCCGAGCGGGGGTTTGCGGCGCTGGCCGAGGCCATGGAGTGCGCCAGCGCCTCAGGCGACACGCGCGAGCGGCTGCTGCATATTGCCCAGGCCTATGTGCGCAGTGCCAGGTCGCAGCCCCAGCGATTTCGGCTGATGTTCGCGCCGCAGTTGAATCAGGCTGGGGCCTTCCCGGCGCTGCAGGCCGCATCGCAGCGCGCCTTTGCCATCCTGACGGCTGCGGCCTGCGAGCATGATGCGGTGAACGGCGCCGAGCTCGCACTGTGCGGCTGGAGCCTGTCGCACGGCTTGAGCAATCTGCTGATCGACGGCGCTCTCGACCATGTGACCTCGGCGGCGCAGGACCCGGACGCGCTGGTGCGCCAGCTGGTCCAGCGCGCGCTGGGCCTGGGGTGAACGCGTGGTGCTGGTGTCCTTGCTTTACGATGCCAGAACTGGGGAGTCAGCCCCTTCACTTCATAGGTCGCGAGGCCGGCCCGTCATGGCAGCACTGAACTTCCAACTGGAAAGATTTCCCACCCCGCTGGGCGAACTGCTGCTGGTCACGGACGAGCAGCAGCAGGTGCGCGCCGTCGACTGGCAGGACTTCGAGGAACGCATGCAGCTGCTGATGCGCCGCCAGTACAAAGGCATCACCGTGTCGCTGCGCGATGCCGCCCAGGCGTCGCCGGCGCGGCGCATTCTGGAGGCCTATTTCGAAGGCGATCTGGCCGGCATAGAGCAGATCCCGGTGGCCCTGGGCGGCACCGATTTCCAGCGCCAGGTATGGCTGGGGCTGCGCGGCATTCCTGCGGGCCAGGTGCTCAGTTACGGCGACTTCGCCACGCGTCTGGGCCGGCCCTCGGCCAGCCGCGCGGTCGGATTGGCCAATGGCGCGAATCCCGTGAGCATCGTGCTGCCATGCCACCGCGTCATCGGCAGCAATGCTGCGCTGACCGGTTATGGCGGCGGTCTGCAGCGCAAGCGCTGGCTGCTGGAACATGAAAAAGCCATTCAACCGCTGACGCAAACCCTGCCGGGATTCTGAGAGCCGGTTTGCCATCGGCAGAAAAGCCCCGGCAAGCAGCGCTGGCCGGGGCTTTTGAATGTGCATGCCCGGCAAGCGCCGGGCGTTTCGCTTTACAGCGCCGAGATGTTCTTGTCCTTGGCGATCTTGCTCCAGCGGGTGTAGTCGGCTGCCAGGCGCTTGCGCATGGTCTCCGCGTCCTGGTAGCTGGCGACGGCGCCGGCGCCGATCAGCTTCTTTTGCAGTTCGGGGTCGGCCAGGATGACCTTGAGTTCGGCGTTCAGGCGGTCGATGATGGGGCGCGGCGTGCCCAGGGGCGCGACCAGGCCGCCCCAGGTGTCGGCGTCAAAGCCGGCAAAGCCTTGCTCGGCCACCGACTTGATGCCGGGCAGCAGCAGCTTGGCCTTGTTCGAGCTGCCGGCGATGGCGCGCAGCTTGCCGGCCTGGATGTGGGGCAGGGCGGCGACGACGTCGGCAAACATCACGGGAATCTGGCCGCCGATCAGATCGGTCACGGCCGGCGCGCTGCCGCGGTAGGGAATGTGCTGCATCTGGAAGCCGCCCAGATCCTTGAGCTGTTCCATGGACAAGTGGCCGAAGCTGCCGGTGCCCGAGCTGGTGTAGTTCAGCGGCGTTTCCGAGGCCTTGGCGTGGGCGATCAGCTGCTGCAGGTTGGTCACGTCGGGCAGCACGCGCGGGTTGATCACGATGGCCATGGGCAGGTCATAGACCGTGGCCACGGGCATGAAATCCTTGCGCACGTCGTAGGCGTTGTTGTTGAACAGCAGCGGCGCGAGCAGCGCGGGCATGCCGAACATCGACAGGTTGTAGCCGTCGGCGGGCGACTTGATGAAGGCGGCCGTGCCGATGGAGCCCGAAGCGCCGGGGCGGTTCTCGACAATCATGGTCTGGCCCAGGCGTTCGCTGAGCTTTTGCGCAACGATGCGCGCAGCCGTGTCGGTGGGGCCGCCGGGCGGGAAGGCAACGACGATCTTCACGAGCTTGTTGGGCCAGGCCGGGTCGGCGGCAAAGCTGGCGCCGGTGGCGAGGGTCAGCGCGCTGGCGGCGCCTGCGGTCAGCAGGTGGCGGCGGCTAAGTGACGATGGGGAAGCTTGTGGCTTGGACATATCTTGTCTCCGGTAAAAAAATTGTACTTAGATGATGTGGCTGGCGCGCAGTGCGGCAATGGCCTCGGGCGCCATTCCAAGTTGCTCGCTCAGCACGGCGTCGGTGTGTTCGCCCAGGTGGGGCGGTGGCAGGCGCACGGGCAGGCGTTCGCCGTCCATGGCGTAGGGCGGGGCCAGCACGGCCTGGGCGCCGGCTTCGGTGTCTTCATAGCGGTGCAGCAGACCCGCGTCCTGCGTGCGATCCGATTGCAATGCGTCCAGCAGGCCGAGTACTTCGCCGCAGGGAATCTGCGCCGCCGTGAGCTGCGCCAGCAACTGGGCGCGGGGCTTTTCGCGCAGCGCCGCGTGGATCAGCGGCATCAGCACATGGCGGTGGGCCGAGCGCGCGGTGTTGGTCGCAAAGCGCTCGTCGCTCGCCCACTCGGGGTGGCCGACGATCTCGCTGCAAAAGCGCTGGAACTGGCCGTTGTTGCCCACGGTGATCACCAGCGGGCCGTCGGCGGCTTCAAACACGCCGTAGGGCACGATGGACGGGTGGGCGTTGCCGAACTTCGGTGGGTCGCCGTCCTTGAGCAGGGCTTCCATGCCGTAGTAGCTGGTGATCATCAGGCCGCAGTCGTAAAGCGCCATCTGCACATGGCGCCCCCGGCCCGTGGTGTGGCGCTCGTACAGCGCGGCAAGAATGGCCTGGGCCGAATACATTCCGGTGAACATGTCCACCGCGGCCACGCCGAACTTGAGCGGGCCCTGGCCTTCGTCGCCGTTCATCGCCATCAGGCCGGCTTCGCCTTGCACCACCAGGTCGTAGCCGGGACGCTTGGCTTCGGCGCCCGAACGCGAATAGCCCGAGATCGAGCAGTACACCAGGCGCGGATTGATGGCGCTGAGCTGTTCGTAGCCCAGGCCCAGCTTCTCGGCGCCGCCGACCTTGAAATTCTGTATCACCACGTCGGCCTTGGCGGCCAGCTGCAGCGCGATTTCCTGGCCCTGGGGCGACTGCAGGTCGAGGCTGATCGAGCGCTTGTTGCGGTTGGCGCTGTTGAAGTACGAAGTGTTGCGGCTGCCCACGCGCACGCCCCAGTCGCGCGTGTCATCGCCGCGGCTCGGATGCTCGACCTTGGTCACATCGGCGCCCAGGTCGGCCAGCGACATGGCGCACATGGGGCCGGCGAGCACGCGCGAAAGATCGAGAACACGCAGACCAGCCAGCGGCTGGATGGGAAAAGAAGCGCTCATGGAAGAAGGGCCTTGTCCAACAAATCAAAACGAGGCACGCAGACCCCTCTCTTTGATGGTGCGCACCATCACGCCCCAATCAGGTGCGTATTTTGATATGTTTAGAAAATTTAGCAATTGTGATAAAAATTGGACATTGTGTAATCGAAAACTTGACAATGAATCTGGCTACCTTGTCCCTGCTGGTCGACATCATCGAAGCCGGCAACCTCAGCCGTGCCGCGGCGCGCCTGGGCGTGAGCCGGGCCAGCGTGAGCCAGCGGCTCAACCAGTTCGAGCGCGAGCTCGACCAGCAGCTGCTGCGGCGCACCACGCGCCAGATCGAGCCCACCGAACTCGGCTGGAAGCTCTATGAACACGGCCGCACCATCCGCCAGGAGCTGCTGGCGGCCACCGAATCGGTGAGCACGCTGGGCCAGAGCCTGCAGGGCACGGTGCGCCTGTCGGTGCCCAGCGGCTATGGCCAGTTGATGATGTCGGCCTGGCTCACGGAGTTCATGCAGCTGTACCCGGGCGTGACGCTGGAGGTGGTGTTCGACAACGATATCGAGGACCTGCTGGAAGGCGAAGTCGACTTCGCGATGCGGGTGATGACCGAGCCGCCGGCGCATCTGGTGGCGCGCAACATGGGGCCGGTGCACTACGTGGCCTGCGCGGCGCCGGCGCTGGTACAGGCCGGTGGCATGCCGACCAGCCTGGCCGACCTGCACCAGGTGCCGCTGATCAGCTCCAATCTCACGGGCCAGAAGCTGCGCCTGGCGGGCTACCAGGTGGGCGGCAGCGCGGAGCTGCGCATCAAGCCGCGGCTGATGTCGGCCAACTTCTACTTTCTGCGCGACGCCATCCTGCAAGGCCTGGGCGTGGGCGTGGTGCCCGACTACATGGTGCGCGAGCCGCTGCAGCGCGGCGAGCTGGTGTGCCTGCCGTTCGAACCGGGCAGCCTGGACTTCCTGTCCACCAACAAGTACCTGCTGTACATGCCCACGCGGTATCAGACCAAGGCCATCGCGACCTTGATCGACTTCCTGCTGGGCAAGGCGGCGGAGCAGGGTGCGACTTGAGGCCGGTCAGCCAGCCGACTTCCTCACCATGCGCAGCAGCCCCATCTTGTCGGTGAGGAAATCAATGAAGGTGATGGTGGCGCGCGACTGGTAGCGGTTGGGCATGTACATCAGGTACATGTGATTGCGGTTGATGCTGAACTGGTAGTCGGCAAGTATCGCCAGCAGTTCCCCTGCCTGGATACGCGGGCGTGTCATGTAGTCGGGCACCAGGCCCACGCCCAGGCCGCCCAGGATGCAGTCCAGCACAAAGGGGTAGCTGCGCGACATCAGCGTGGGAATGAATTCAATCTCCTGCTCATCACCGTCCTGGGCGGCCAGCATGCGCACCCGGCCGCTGACGCCGCCCGAGGTGATGATGGGCGTGCGCTGCAGTTCGGCCAGCGTCTGCGGCACGCGGTTGTGCCGCGCCCATTCGGGGGCGGCGCACAGGGCATAGCGCACCGGGCCCAGGTCGCGCGCGACAACCATGGGCGGCGGCTCCTGGGTCACGCGGATGGCGACGTCCACGCCATCCTTGACCAGGTTGTCGATGAAGTTCTCCAGCCGTATCTCCAGGATGATGCCGGGATACTTCTTCTTGAACTCTATGAGCCAGGGCCCCATCACCAGCTGGCCGAAACCGGTGGGCGCGCTCAGGCCGATCTTGCCTGTCAGCTGCTGCTCGTTGGCGCTGGCGCTCACGGCCTCGCGCATCAGCGCCGACTCATGCACGATGTTGCGCGCGTGTTCGTAGACCTGGCGCCCCATGTTGGTCAGCTCTATGCCCTGCGGCGTGCGGCGCAGCAGTTCTGCGTCCAGCGATTTCTCCAGCCGGGCGATGTGGTAGCTGACATTGGCGCGCGACATGTTCAGCGCGCGCGCCGCCTGGCTCAGGTTTCCGCCGTCGACGATTTCCACAAAGATGGTCAGTGCCTGCAGGTCCATCGGCGCAGTGCTTTCATGTCAAATATTCTTGACCATGATGTACATCGATGCCATCGTTGTCAACGCCGGGCTTGTTTGCAAGAATGGGTCGAAGCCCAGTCAATGGGATAAGAAAAATGCAAAAGCAAGGAGACAAAATGGCCATCACACGTTCAAAATTCCTACGCACTCCCACTTTGGTTGCCGTGGGCCTGCTGCTGGCGTTTCCCAGCCTGCAGGCAGCGGCCAGCACCTGGCCCGACCGGCCGATCAAGCTGGTCGTGCCGTTTCCCGCGGGCGGCCCCACGGACGCCGCGGCGCGCGTGTATGCCGAGGCGCTGGGCAAGCGGCTG
>JBBKVU010000078.1:0-9891 GCA_037968595.1 Comamonas sp. | reverse complement strand
CATCCTGCAGGGCGCCGCCCTGGCCCGAAGCTAGATCGCGCTGCCCACGCGCAGCGCCAGGGCTCGCATCCACTGCAGCGCCGGGTCGGCGTCGCGGTGGCGGTGCCATTGCAGGGTCTGCACCAGCGTGGGCACTTCCAGCGGTGGCGGCCACAGCCGTATGGGCAGCACTTTTTCCGCCTGCAGCGCCAGCCGCCTGTGCACCGTGGCAATGCGGTCGGTGCCGACCACCATCTGCGCCAGCGCGGCCATGCTGGGCGCCGACACCTCGACCTGGCGCTTGATGCCGAAGCGGTCGAGAAACCAGCTGTCGAACGCCGCGCGCTGCTGGCCGGTGGCGTAGTTCGCCACCACATGGCCGCATTCGAGATAGTCGTTGAACGTCAGTTCGTGCTGGATGCGGCTGTGGCCGGCCCAGGTCACGCACAGGTACTGTTCCTCGAACAGCGGCGCCGACGGGTGGTCGGGGGCGGCAAACTGGGTGGGAATGATCAGCAGGTCGGCATCGCCCTGCTCGAGCTGTTCGGCCGGCTTGTCGTTGAGCGTGCGCAGCTCGATGCGTATGCCGCGCGCCTGCGCGTAGAGGGCTTCGAGCAGCGGCGGAATGAACACCGCCGTGGTGAAGTCCGACAGCAGCAGCACAAAGGTGCGCGTGGACTGCGCGGGGTCGAACAAGGGCGGCGTGGTGATCGTGCTGTCGATGCGCATCAGCACATCGCGCACCGGCTCTATCAGCCCCAGCGCGCGCGGCGTCAGCACCATCTGCCGGCCCTGCGCGGCCAGCAGTTCATCGCCAAAGAAATGGCGCAAGCGCGCCAGCGCATTGCTCATTGCCGGCTGGCTCAGATGCAGGCGCTCGCCCGCGCGGCTGATGTTGCGTTCGGCCAGCAGCGCGTCCAGCGCGACGAGCAGATTCAGGTCGAGTTTGTTGAAACGCATGCCTAGGGTTTGTATTGATATTGGTCGCGTGGATTGCTGGAATTTAAAGAATCCATTTCAAGAATACAAGCAGGATGACTAGAGTGCAGGCGTGGCGCGGGGACTGCGCCGCGACACAACAAGAATGAACGGAGACACCATGAAAGAACACCCCACGCCCCGTGGGCCCGCGCTGCAGCGCCGTACCTTGCTGGCAACGCTCGCCGTGAGTGGATTCGCGCCGCTGGCCCTGGCGCAGACCGGCCGCCATGTGACCATCATCGTGCCCCAGCCTGCGGGCAATCCCGGCGACGTGTTCGCGCGCAGGCTCCAGCAGCAGATGCAGCGCGAACTCGGGCAGACGGTGATTGTCGAGAACCAGCCCGGTGCGGGCGGCGCTATCGGTGTGCAGCGCATGCTCAATGCGCCCGCCGACGGCATGACCGCGGTGATGGTCTCGCAGACCGAGCCCATTCTGACGCCCGCGGCGCTGCTCAGCGTGCGCTACAAGCCCGGCCAGATGCGGCCCGTGGGCCTGCTCGGCCGCGCCTGCTATGTGCTGGCCGGCCGGCCCGATCTGCCCGCGCAAAAGTACTCGGAGCTGCTGGCGCTGGCGCGCGCGGCCGACAAGGCCGGCAAGCCGCTGAGCTTCGGCCATATCGGCCAGGGCTCGATGATCCACCTGATGGGCGCGCAGTGGGCGCAGATGGCGGGCGTGCAGTTGTCGCACATTCCCTACCGCGGCGTGCCGCCCGCGGTCCAGGATCTCGCGGGCGGGCAGATCGATCTGTCGTTCGTGCCGCTGGGCGGCCTTGGGCTCGACCTGATCACGACCGGCAAGCTGCGCGCTTTCGGCAGCACGGCCGAGCAGGCGCCCGCGCTGCTGCCCAACGCGGCGCCGCTCAGGAACCAGGATCCGGCGCTGCGCAATTTCGTGCACACCGCCTGGGGCGCGCTGTTGGTGCCGCGCGGCGTGCCCGATTCCGCGGCCAAGCGCCTGCATGCGGCTTTCGAGGCCGCGATGCGCGACCCCGAAGTCCAGGCCTTCTTGCGCAGCCAGGGCACGGACCCGCAAGGCCCGCTGACGCTAGCCGAACTCGACCGCTTCTACCAGACCGAAATCCAGACCCACCAGGCCCTGGCACGCGCCGTTGGCTTGGTCGCCGAATGAAAGCCCCCGCCTTATGAACGCCAAGCCCCAGCGCAGGTTCGTCGACCTGTCGATCTATCTCGAAAACGATGTGCTCTCGGACCCGCCGCCGCTGGCGCCGAAGATCACCTACCAGAAGCATGCCGACACGCTGCCCGAGTTCATGGCGATGATTCCCGGCACCACGGCCGAGGACTATCCCGATGGCGAGGCCGCCGCGGCCGAGTGGGTCACGCTCACAACGCACAATGGCACGCATCTGGACGCGCCCTGGCACTTCCACTCGACCCAGGACGCCAAGCTGGGCGGCGCGCGCCCGTCGATCACGATTGACGAAGTGCCGCTCGAATGGTGCTTCCAGCCCGGCGTGAAGCTGGACTTTCGCCACTTTCCCGACGGCTATGTCGCCACCGCCGCCGATGTCGAGGCGGAGCTGCAGCGCATAGGCTACGAACTCCAGCCGCTGGACATCGTGGTCGTCAACACGCGCGCCGGCAGCCGCTATGGCCACGCCGACTTTCTGGGCGCGGGCTGCGGCATGGGCTACGAAGCAACGATGTATCTGCTCGAGCGCGGCGTGCGCCTCACTGGCACCGACGCCTGGAGCTGGGACGCGCCGTTCTCGTACACTGCCGCCAAGATTGCCGCCACCGGCAACAAGGCGCTGATCTGGGAAGGCCACAAGGCGGGCCGTGACATCGGCTACTGCCATCTGGAAAAGCTGCACAACCTCGAGGCCCTTCCCGCGACCGGCTTCACCATCAGCTGCTTTCCGCACAAGATCCGCGGCGCCTCGGCCGGCTGGACGCGCGCCGTGGCGATCTTCGACGAGGACCAGCCGTGAGCCTGCCTCCCATCCACCGCGTGGTCACGGGCCACAACGCGCGCGGCCAGGCGGTGGTCACCAGCAGCGGCCCGCTGCCCACGGTGATCGAAGTCGCGGCGATTCCCGGCACGGTGTTCCACGAGGTCTGGAGCACGGGTGAAAGCCCGGCGCGCATTGCCAACGCGCCCGACCCCACGCTGGGCCCGCTGGCGCTGCCCCCGCCCGCGGGTGGCACACGCATCCGCTTTGTCGACATCCCGCCCGACACCGCGGACTTCCTCGCCCATGGCGCCGATCGCATGCAGGCGGCATTCGCGCAGATCGGCGATGCCCAGGCCTCGACCGTGAAAGCCAACTCGCCGCATCCGCTGATGCACCGCACCGAGTCGGTCGACTACGGCGTGGTGATCGACGGCGAGCTGACCTTGGTGCTGGATGAAGGCGAAGTGCAGTTGCAGGCCGGCAGCGTGGTCGTGCAGCGCGGCACCAACCATGCATGGGCCAACCGCTCGGGGCGCAACTGCCGCATGCTGTTTGTGCTGATTGACGGTCGATATGCGCAGGACCTGGCGGTGGCTGGCAGGGACTAGGCGCGGTATTGCCGATTGGCGTCGCATGGCAGGATAATGCGGCGCGGTTTTGCCGGGATATTTTCCCCGGGCGCTGCCGCGACATAATCCTGCAAGCCGTTTCTTTGCGCCGCCAGAGCGCAGCAATAATCGCAGCAGCAGGCCATGGATTCAGGCGCCATGGATTATCGGCTAGCACGCCTGTCGTTTTGAATGCTCCGGTTGCATTCAAACCAAGGTCGGCAATGGGGTCGTTTTTTGCTTCTGTGTAAGTGAATGCCTACAAGGCGGCAGGCCGCATCCCGGGTTTCCCGCTGCCGGTGAATGGTGGCAAATTGGCGCCAATCAGCCATGCTTTGTTTATATGACTGAGTAGTAACGCTGGCAACAAGCTCTTTCTGCGGGAATATGATGGCGACCCCGACGGTATGGGGCAGATTTCTCGGCCAGGCATAGCCATGCGCGCCGGACGATTCGCTGCATCAACGTCGCTATTCAATCCAACCATGCAAAAAAACCATATTCCAATCATGGCATCATCCATTCTCTGCATACAGAAGAAGGGCACGCCATGCATGCATTAACCATTCTGCTTCTGGCCTTGCTGGGCCTGCCGCTGACCATTGGTGGCGGCTGGCTGCTGTCGCTGGGCGGTAGCCTCTTCTACCTGTTCAGCGGCCTGGTCGTGCTGGTCGTCGCCGTGGGCCTGCTGGCGCGCAAGCGCTGGGCGACGCCGCTCTATGCGGTGTGGCTGCTGGTGCTGCTGGCCTGGTCGCTGTGGGAAGCCGGCCTCTACTGGTGGCCGCTGGCAACCCGCCTGGGCCTGCCGGTGATCATCGGCGTGCTGATGGCTGTTCCGGCCGCACGCCGGCGCGCGCCAGGCGAAGGCCCGTTCAGCGCCGGTTGGCCGGTGCTCGCGGCATCGCTGCTGACTGCCGTGGTGGCGCTGGTGGGCATTCCCCGCCACCTGCACGAAACCGAAGGCACGCTGCCCATGGACGTCGTCAATGCCAGCCCCAAGCTGGGCGACGGCACGCTGGCGGAAGGTGACTGGAACGCCTACGGCCGCACCGGCCATGGCCAGCGCTTCTCGCCGCTCAAGCAGATCACGCCCGACAACGTGGCCAATCTCGATGTCGCCTGGCAGATCCAGACCGGCGACGTGCGCGGCCCCAAGGACGTGACCGAAACCACCTACCAGGCCACGCCGCTGAAGATCAACGACACGCTGTACCTGTGCACGCCGCACAGCCTGGCGATCGCGCTGGACGCCGACACCGGCAAGGAACGCTGGCGCTTCGATCCCAAGGCCGGCATGGAATCGCAACGCCAGCACCAGACCTGCCGCGGCGTGTCCTTCCACGGCAGCGCGGCGCCGGCCGCGACGGCCGCCGCCACTGCTGCTCCCGCCCAGGCTGCGGCCGGCACGGCAACCTGTTCCAACCGCATCTTCCTGCCCAGCGCCGATGCCAAGCTGCATGCGCTGGATGCCGCCACCGGCAAGCCTTGCGCCGACTTCGGCAGCAACGGCGCCATCGACCTGACGCACAACATGCCGTTCAAGCAGGGCGGCTACTACTACGCCACCTCGCCACCGCTGGTCGCGGGCGACACGGTGATCATCGCCGGCGCGGTCAACGACAACTACGCGGTCAACTCGCCATCGGGCGTGATCCGCGCCTATGACGTGCGCAGCGGCAAGCTGCTGTGGAACTGGGACTCGGGCAATGCGGCCAAGACCGCGCCCCTGGACCCCAACGATCCGACCCAGACCTATACCGCGAGCTCGCCCAACAGCTGGTCGGTGGCCAGCGCCGATCTGGAACTGGGCCTGGCCTATTTCCCCATGGGCAACCGCACGCCCGATCAGCTGGGCATGTTCCGCAATGCCGACGAGGAAAAGTACGCGACTTCGGTGGTGGCGCTTGACCTGGCGACCGGCCAGGTGCGCTGGGTGCGCCAGTTCGTGCACCACGATCTGTGGGACATGGATTCGCCCGCCCAGCCCGTGCTGCTGGACCTCGACCTGCCCAAGGGCCGCACGCCAGCGCTGGTCGTGCCGACCAAGCAGGGTGACGTCTATGTGCTCGACCGCCGCGACGGCACGCCGCTGCAGCAGGTCAGCGAACGCGCCGCGCCGCAGGGCACGGACATTCCCGGCCAGACCGTGGCCGCGACCCAGCCGGTGTCGGCGCTGAGCTTCGAGCCGCCCGCGCTGCGCGAGTCCGACATGTGGGGCGCGAGTCTGATCGATCAGATGATGTGCCGCATCGCGTTCAAGAAGCTGCGCTACGAAGGCCGCTACACGCCGCCGTCGCTGCAGGGCTCGCTGATCTATCCGGGCAACTTCGGCGTCTTCAACTGGGGCAGCGTTGCGGTCGATCCGCAGCGCCAGGTGATGTTCGGCATGCCGACCTATCTGGCCTTTGTTTCGACGCTGGTGCCCAAGGCGCAGATTGCCGGCCAGCAGACCAATACCGGCGAGCAGGGCCTGAATGAAAACGCCGGCGCCGACTACGCGGTTGCCATGCATCCCTTCCTGTCGCCCATAGGCGTACCTTGCCAGGTGCCACCATGGGGCACGGTGGCCGCGGCCGATCTGCGCACCGGCAAGATTGCCTACCAGTACCGCAATGGCACGATACGCGACCTGTCGCCGGTGCCGCTGCCGATACGCGTTGGCGTTCCCGGCATCGGAGGTCCGCTGCTGACCGCCAGCGGCGTGGCCTTCCTGGGCGCGGCCGTCGACAACAACTTCCGCGCCTATGACGTGGCCAGCGGCAAGATCCTCTGGGATGTGCGCATTCCGGCCGGTGGCCAGGCCACGCCCATGAGCTACCTCAACAGCCAGGGCGAGCAGATGGTGGTGCTGGTTGCCGGGGGCCACGGCTCCATAGGCACCAAGGCCGGCGATTACGTCGTCGCGTACAAGCTCAAGAAGTAGAGGCTCCCCGCCTGCAACGAAAAAACGCCCTGTTCACAGGGCGTTTTTTTTCGGCCAGGCACGGCGCCGGCGGACTTGCGTTCGCGCTCAGCGCGCCCTGTGCGGCGGAATCCAGCGCGCCATCATGGCCGCGGCGGTGAAGGCAAACGCGCCGGTTGCCGCCACGCCCACGGCCAGCGACACCGCGGCGGTCAGCAGCGCGACCAGGGCCGGACCGGCCGTCGAGCCGACATCGGCCATGAAGCGCCAGGCGCCGAGGAAGTAGGCGCGGCCGTGGGGCGGCGCATGGTCGGCGCCCAGCGTCATGATCAGGCCCGAGCCAATGCCGTTGGCAAAGCCTATGGCCATGGCGGCAATCAGCAGGCTCACAAAGCCGGTGGTGAACGGCACCAGCATCAGCGCGATGCCAATGATGATCATCGAAGGCAGCGCGACCCAGAGCCGGCCCTTGACGTCCATGACCTTGCCCGCGGGGTAGAACAGCAGCATCTCTATGCCGCCGGCCAGGCCGTAGATCAGCGAGGCCGCGGCCGGGGCGAGCAGCAGGTGGTCGGCCCACAGCGGCAGCACGGCCTGGCGCGAGGCGCGCACCGCGCTGACCAGCAGGATGGCGAAACCCAGCGTCAGGAACACGCGGCGGTGGTCCTTGAGAATCGACAGCCAGCTGGTGTGGACCGGCGTCTGGCCGGCGGGCAGCGCGGGCTCGGCCAGATCGGGCACGCGCATGCCGATCAGCGAGGCGCAGGTGACGCCCGCAATGCCTATCCAGAACGCCGCGCCCATGCCATAGGCATGCACCACCGTGGCCGCGAGAAATGGACCGACAAACAGGCCTATGCGCATCACGCCGCCCAGCGTCGACAGCGCGCGCGCGCGATATCCCGGGGGCACGGCGGCGGTGAGATAGCTCTGGCGCGCGATGTTGTAGACCGACTGCGACATGCCCACCATGAAGCAGCCCAGCGCAAACAGTTCGAGCCTGTGGGTCTGCAGGCACAGCAGCATGCCGGCCGCGCTCCAGAAGCCGGCGGCAATGATGGCGCCGCGCTCGCCCCAGCGCATGGTGATGAACGAGGCGGGAATGTTGTTGAGCAGCGAGCCCAGGCCCAGCAGCGTGATCATCAGCGCGGCCATGGGAATGCTGGCGCCGAGCTCGCGCGCCATCAGTGGAATCATGGGCAGGATCGCGCCTTCGCCTATGCCGAACATCAGCGAGGGGCCAAAGGCCGGCAGCGCAATCTTGCGCAGCGAGAAGGGGTCGGAGGAACCAGGAAGATCGTCGGTGGGCGGCATGCGGCGGAGCGAAGGAAGTGGCGGGCCGGGCACCTGCCTGAGCCTTGGATACTACCTTTTAGCGCTGCCGGCTGCATGGGGCTCAGACATGAAAAAACCTCCCGCTGCTTGCGCAGGGGAGGTTTCGTGGCAGCGGTGGACCAGCCACCACTTCCGAGTCAGCCGAGACTGATCAGGCGCCCAGCTTCAGCGAACCCTTCATCATGCCGGCGTGACCGGGGAACGAGCAGAAGAAGCTGTAGTCGGTGCCGGCCTTGATCTTGGCGCCGGGGATATCAATGGTGGTGCTTTCGCCGCCGCCGATGACCTTGGTGTGGGCGATCACGCGGGCGTCGTCCTTCTTGACGAAGTCGGATGCAGCGCCGGCCTTCATGCCGTCTGCATTGACCGCCGTCAGGTCGGCGGCCGTGGTCACGACCAGGTTGTGGCCCATGGCGGTCTTGGGCATCTTGCCCGTGTGCTTCAGGGTCAGGGAAAAGTTCTTGCATTCCTTGGGCACGGTGATGCTCTTGGTGTTGAACTGCATCATGTCGTTGGCTTCAACGGTGAGAGCACAGTCAGCAGCAAAAGCGGGAGCAGCAGCGCAAGCGCTCAGAGCCAGGGCAGCGAGAATTTTCTTCATGATCAGATTCCTAAGTGTGTATGGACGTCCAAGTACCGAACCACGGTGCGGATGGGGCCTAACCAGACATGGTGACCGCAAGCCGCCCTTTAGGTTTAGGTAATAACCCTAGTGTAGACAGAAGCGTCTGACTGCCTGCTGATTTACCGCAAAAGGCCTGCCGAGCGTGACGGTTTTGGCGGGCAATCCGGCGCGGCGGCGCGCCTTGCAACTTTGCAGTCACGCGCCGATCATTCCAGTCACTGCGTTTTTGCATGACATGGAGTGCACCGAATGACTTTCAATGCCTTGTGGGCCAGCCGGGACGACGGCGTGATCAGCGTGGAACTGCGCCAGATCGACGACGCCCAGCTGATGGACGGCGACGTGACCGTGGACGTCGAATACTCGACGGTCAATTACAAGGACGGGCTGGCGATCACGGGCGCATCGCCGGTGATCCGCACCTTCCCCATGATTCCGGGCATAGACTTCGCGGGCGTCGTGGCGGCGTCGCGCCACCCCGACTTCGCCCCCGGCGAGCGCGTGCTGCTCAACGGCTGGGAATTGAGCCAGACCCATTTCGGCGGCTATGCCCAGCGCGCACGCGTGCGCGGCGAATGGCTGGTCAAGGTGCCGGCGGCGTTCTCGACGCGCGACGCGATGGCGATTGGCACGGCGGGCTACACGGCAATGCTCAGCGTGCTGGCGCTGGAAAAGGGCGGACTCACGCCAGAGCGCGGCGCCATTCTGGTCACGGGCGCGAGCGGCGGTGTGGGCTCGGTGGCCGTGGCGCTGCTGTCGCAGCTGGGCTATCGCGTGATTGCCTCGACGGGCCGGCCCGAGGAAACCTCCTACCTGCAGCGCCTGGGCGCGAGCGAAGTGATAGATAGGCGCACGCTGTCGGAGCCGGGCAAACCCGTTGCCGCGCCGAAATGGGCCGGGGCCGTGGATTCGGTCGGCGGCCATACGCTGGTCAACGTGCTGGCGCAGACCGATTACCGCGGCGTGGTCACGAGCTGCGGCCTGGCGCAAAGCACCGACCTGCCGGGCTCGGTCCTGCCGTTCATACTGCGCCATATCACGCTGGCCGGCATTGACTCGGTCAACGCGCCGCAGTGGGCGCGCATCGAGGCCTGGCAGCGGCTGGCGCGCGATCTCGACCTGGCCAAGCTGGGCCAGGCCGAAACGCTGATCGGCCTGGCCGATGTGCCCGAGATCGCGCGCCGCATCCTGCACGGTCAGGTGCGCGGGCGCACGGTGGTCGACGTCAATCGCTGAAGCGGACCGATCGGCCCCCCGCGCTGAAGCCAGCGAAGCCGTGGTTTCGCTCACCGGTGCAGACGCGTTATTCTGGGCGCCTGTCCGATGCCTGGGAGGTCCACACGTTGTTGTCGCCCAAATCCGCCACCTCGATGCGAACTTCGACGATGAAGCGGGTCGCGCCGCTGCAGACCAAGATACCGGCCACGGTCTCGAAGATCGTCGACACCAACACGCTGATCGAAACGCTGCGCAGTCGCGTCAATGAACTCGAGGCGCGGCTCGCGGCGCTTGAATCGGTTATCCAGGTGCAGAACGATGATGTAG
>JBBKVU010000077.1:0-4850 GCA_037968595.1 Comamonas sp. | reverse complement strand
GGCTGCGGGCGCGCGACCTGCGCTATCGCCCGCAGCCCGTGGGCAGCCATACACTGCACTGCGTGCTGCTTGATATGTCGGCGTCGATGCTGCGCGGGGAAAAGCTGGCGCTGGCCAAGGGCTGTCTGCTGGCCCTGACCGAGGCTTTCTACCGCCGGCGCGAGCACCTGGCGGTCATCGGTTTTTCGGGGCAGACAGCCCGGCTGCTGCGGCCACCAGGCCGGGCCGTGGCTTTCAACCACAGCTGGATACGGCCATTGGGCGGCGGCGGCGGCACGCCCATTGAATCCGCACTGTCGCTGGCCGAGCAGCTGCTGCGGCGCGCGGCGTCCGGCCAAATGCGGTCCCTGTGGCTGTTGACCGATGGCCGGTTCAGCGCCCAGCCCGCGCGCCCGCTGCTCGCCGATAGCTGCCAGATCGTAGACTTTGAAACCGAGACCGTCGCGCTGCAGCGCTGCCGGCGCCTGGCGCGAGACTGGGAGGCCGAATGGATGGATGCGGCGCAGCTGGTGCCTGCCTCCCCGGCTTAGTGAAGCGCCATCCCCGTCAGCTCCGCGGATTGCAGCGTCTCGTCGATTTCGCCGCGGGAGCGCAGATCCTCAGGGCCAGGTGAAACCTCGTCGTCTGACCATGGTCTTGACCAGCCATCACCGAAGCCGTGGCCGTCGTCCATGTCGTGATCTGTGCGGCGCGCTTGCTGGCACGCCCACACTTGCGCCCCGCCATGGCGGTCTGCCTCCATGCGGGGAGTGATGGCCTGGGCCAGCAGCGCACGCACCTCTGCATGCCCCCGCATTCCCGCGACCCACATCGCTATCGTCTGGAGTCCCATGGCCATGTCGGGGTCCGTGTCGGCATCAAGCAGTACTTGCACTGTGTCGATGTGCCCCTTCTCGGCGGCATAGTACAGAGCGTAGCCGGTCGCCTCGTCCAGGGTGGCGGCGATTGCGCCGGCGTCTAGCAGTGCCTGCGTCATCGCGGCGTGGCCACTCTTGGCGGCGATCATCAGCACCGTGGTGCCATCTTTCTGCTGGACGTTGGGATCGGCACCGCCTCTGAGCAGCGCTTGCAGCGCGCCCAGGTGTCCGCCGGCCGCCGCCAAATGCAGCGCCGTGCAGCCGTCCGTCAAAGCGGTGTGGGCGATTGCGCCGGCTTCGAGCAACATGTCCACCAAGGTCGCGTGCCCCTTGTGCGCGGCGCACATCAGCGCCGTCGTTCCAGCGTGCGTCTTGACATTGGGGTCAGCACCCCACGTCAGCAGTGCCTGTGCCATGAAAACATGTCCGCGCAAGGCCGCCTCCATCAATGGCGTGTCACCATTTGCGCGCTGGTGGTTGACGTCTGCGCCGGCGTTCAGCAGAGTCTGCACCACCTGTGGGTTGTCTTTCTCCCCGGCAAACCAAAGGGCCATTCGACCATCGGGCAACGCCTGGTCTACGTTGACGCCCTTCTGCAGCAGTATCCGCATGGTGCTGGGGTGTGCATGCCAGGTCGCCCCCATCAACGCCGAGGGGCCTTGCACCCCGTGGACGTTTCCATGGGGGTCGGCGCCGCAATCGAGCAGCATTTTCACGATGTCGTCATGACCGCCCGACGCTGCAAGCCACAGCGCCGTTCTTCCGTCGGTATGCGGGGCCTCGACGACTGCGCCGTGGTCCAACAGTACTTTCACTACAGTGAAATATCCCTTCTGGGCCGCGCCATTAAGCGCATTGGAGCCGTCCTTGCTGGTGACATTGACGTCCGCCTTGGCGTTCACGAGTGCTTCCACCATCATGGGATCGCCCTCCCAGGCCGCATACATCAGCGCAGTCGAGCCGTTCGAGCACCCCACATTGACGCCCGCCAACGCATCCAGCAACAGTTGCGCTGCTGCGACGCTTGCGCTGCCGGCAACCAGCATCAGCGCCGTGCAACCTCGGTCGTTCGTTGCATTCACTCTCACGCCGCCATGCAGCAGCGTTCGCAGCTTGACCACGTCGCCGCAAGCGGCGGCCTCGAACCAGAGGCCCATGTTGTGAGTGAGAAAAGGCATGATGCAAAAATAAAGATTTATTTATGCTAAATCATACCAGTTTCCATAGCTTTTAACTATGAGACAGGACTCACTGCTTGTGTTCAGCAGCTCAGTCTGGTTTGATCTTCGCGCGCGCAATCACCTTCTTCCAGCGCTCCTGCTCGGTGGCGATGAATTGGGCGAACTGCGCGGGCGTGTCGCCAATGACTTCGGCGGCATCGCCGTGCAGGCGTTTGAGCGCATCGGGTGCCTTGACGGCCTTCATGGTTTCGGCCGACAGCTTGTCGACATGGGCCTGGGGCATGCTGGCTGGCGCGAGCATGCCGTACCACTGGGTCATCTCGAAGCCGGGAAAGCCCTGCTCGGCGACAGTGGGCACGTCGGGCAGCTGCGCCAGGCGCTGGGAGGAGCCGGTCGCAATGCAGCGCACCTTGCCCGACTTGATGAAAGGCAGGATGGCCGCGGCGCCTATGGCCGACGCATCGACCCGGCCCGACAGCAGGTCGGTCAGCATCGGGCCCGTGCCGCGGTAGGGCACATGCAGCATGTACACATCGGCCGTCATCTTCAGGTATTCGAAGGCCAGCTGGCCCGCGCTGCCATTGCCGGCCGAGCCATAGCTCAGGCGGCCGGGCTTGCTCTTGGCGTAGGCAATGAACTCACGCAGATTCTTCGCCGGCACATCGGGGTGCACCACATACAGGCTGGGCACCTTGGCCAGCAGGCTGATGGGCTTGAAGTCCTTGGGCGACCAGGGCAGCTTGTCGAAGATATAGGGGTTGACGGCCAGCGTGCCGATATGGCCCAGGATCAGCGTGTGCTGGTCGTCGGCGCGCGCCACCTCGGACATGGCGATGTTGCCCGCCGCTCCCGGCTTGTTGTCGACAAACACGCTTTGCCCCAGTGTCTTGGACAGCTCGGCCGACGTCGAACGGGCGACGATTTCCGAGCTGCCGCCGGGCGCGAAGGGCACGACAAAGCGCACCGACTTCGACGGCCAGGCCGACTGGGCCATGGCCGCGCCGGGCAGCAGGCCAGTCAATGCCAGCGCACCGCCGGCGCTCAGCAGTTGGCGGCGCGTGGGGGCCGCGTAAAGGTCCGATGCGTGGGCAAGGCGTTGCATGTCTGTCTCCGAAATACTTGTGAAGCTGCCATGCTGCCTGCGGCGAGCTTTCAACAGGCTTTCAGCCGCAAGGTGTTTACCCTAGCTTCGCGCCCCGGCCCGCGCGCCGCAGGCCATGACCTGTATATGCTCTGCCCCCATGTCCCATCGATTCACCTTTGCCCTGCTGGCCTGCGCCCTGGCCCTGCCGGCCGCCGCCGCGGCGCTGGATCAGACCGAATGCATTGCCCCCGCCAAGCCCGGTGGCGGCTTCGATCTGAGCTGCAAGCTGGTGCAAAAGGGCTTGCTCGACGGCCGCTTCATCACCACGCCCATGCACCTGCGCTATCTGCCCGGCGGAATTGGCGCGGTGGCGTACAGCAGCGTCATAGCCCAGAGCCCGGCCCAGGCCAGCGCCATCGTCGCGTTCTCGGGCGGCTCGCTGCTCAATCTGGCCCAGGGCAAGTTCGGGCGCTACACCGAAAGCGATGTGCGCTGGCTGGCGGCGATAGGCACCGACTACGGCGCGGTGGTGGTCGCCCAGGAATCGCCCTACCAGACGCTGGCCGATGTCATGCGCGCGATGAAGGCCGAGCCGGCCAAGGTGGTGCTGGGCGCGGGCGGAACGATAGGCAGCCAGGACTGGATGAAGGCCGCGCTGCTGGCGCGCGCCGCGGGCGCCAATCCCAAGCTGATGCGCTTTGTCGCCTTCGAAGGCGGCGGCGAAGCGATTCGCGCGCTTGAAGGCGGGCACATCCATGTCTTCACCGGCGACGCCGCCGAGACCCGCCAGCAGATACAGGCCGGGGCGCGCCTGCGCATCCTGGCCGTGATGTCCGACCAGCGCCTGCCCGGCGCGCTGTCGCAGGTGCCGACGGCACGCGAAGCCGGGGCGGCGATTTCCTGGCCCATCGTGCGCGGCTTCTATCTGGGTCCGCGTGTCTCGGACGCCGACTACGCACTCTGGAGCGACACCTTCGCCAGGATGCTCGCCACGCCCGGCTTTCAGCAGCTGCGCGCCGAACGCGGACTGTTCCCCATGGCCCTGGTGGGCAAGGACCTGGAGCGCTACGTTCACCAGCAGGTCGCGCAGTACCGCGCGCTGGTCAGGGAGTTGGGCCTTCCGGCGGCGAAGTAGACTCCGGCGCCGCGCGCGGCAGCTGCAGCTGCGCCCACAGTCCGCCTTCATTGGGCGCGCGGCGCAGCGCGAAGCTGCCCTGGTGGCGCTTGGCGATCGAGGCAACGATGGCCAGCCCCAGGCCCGAGCCCGTTCCCTGCGAATTGCTGGCACGAAAGAAGCGCTGCATTGCCTGCGGCAGATCCTGGGGCGGAATGCCAGGGCCGCTGTCGCTGACGCTCAGGCTGGCGCAGTCCTGCTCCCATGCCACCTTGACCGTGATGCGCCCCTGCGCGGGCGTATAGCGCAAGGCGTTGTCCAGCAGATTGGCCAGCGCCTCCTCCAGCAGTTCACGCTGCACCCGCACCCACACCGCCTGCTCCGGCGTCTCCAGTCCCAGGTCGATGTGCTGGCCGCGCGCCTGCGGCCACCAGCGCCGGGTGACTTCGCGCGCGAGTTCGGCCAGATCCACCGACTCGGTCGCCAGGTCGCAGGTGTCGGCGCGCGCCAGCGCCAGCATCTGGTTGGTCTGGCGAATGGTGTGGCGCAGCTGTTCGCGCAGCGCCGCCAGCGCCGCCTGCACGCTGGGCAGGTCGGTGGCGCGCTGGGCAAAC
>JBBKVU010000076.1:0-22958 GCA_037968595.1 Comamonas sp. | reverse complement strand
GCCCAGCGCCTGCACCAGCTCCTGGCCGATGGCGGCCACCACGCGCTGGCCCTCGACCAGCGCCGGCAGCTGCTGCAGGGCCTGGCGCAACAGCGCGGGTTCGCTGCGCGCGGCGGTCGTGAGCGAGAAAAAGACGTAGCGCGCGATCGCGGGAACGGGCTGCAGTATGCCGGCTTGGAAAATGGTCATGGGAAATCTGAAAGAGTGTCTATGGCTATTGTGGCCCGCGAAAAGCGGTGTCATGGCGCCTGGCCATTCAGGCGCCGGCTGGTAAAACGAAGACAATACGGGGGCAGCGCGGCGGTCCGCAGACCGGGCCGCGGGGAAATGCGCGTGCGGCGCTGTAACCTGTTGCAATTTGAGGCATAGTTTAGGGTTAACACCGACTTGGCGTGAGATGCCGGGCACGGTTGCCTTTTGATCGCTCGCCCGCCATAGACGCGGGCGTGCTTCCTTTTCATTTAACGTGCGCAGGCAGGCCGCGGGTCTGCACTGCGCCAAAGCACATCCATGATCGACATTCGGGGGCTTTCCCAGACATACCAGGGCGCGACGGGTCCGGTCGAGGCCTTGCGCGGCATCGACCTGCACATCCAGACGGGTGAAGTGTTCGGCATCATCGGTCGCAGCGGTGCGGGCAAGAGCTCGCTGGTGCGCTGCATCAACCTGCTCAACCGCCCCACGCAGGGCGAAGTGATCGTCAACGGCCGCGACCTGACCAAGCTCGGTGACGCCGAGTTGCGCGCCGCGCGCCGCGACATCGGCATGGTGTTCCAGCATTTCAACCTGCTGTCCTCGCGCACCGTGTTCGACAACGCCGCGCTGCCGCTGGAACTCGTGGGCATGTCCAAGGACGAGATCCGCGCGCGCGTCGAACCGCTGCTGGAACTCGTGGGCCTGACGGCGCTGCGCGACCGCTATCCGTCGCAGATTTCCGGCGGCCAGAAGCAGCGCGTGGGCATTGCACGCGCGCTGGCCAGCAACCCCAAGGTGCTGCTCAGCGACGAGGCCACCTCGGCGCTGGACCCCGAGACCACGCGTTCCATTCTCGACCTGCTGCGCAAGGTCAACCGCGAGCTGGGCCTCACCGTGGTGCTGATCACCCACCAGATGCAGGTGATCAAGCAGATCGCCGACCGCGTGGCGGTGATCGAAGCTGGCCGGATTGCCGAAATGGGCCCGGTCATCGATGTCTTCACGCGCCCGCAGCAGCCCATCACCAAGAGCCTGATTGACGAGATCCTGCCGCAGGAACTGCCCGTGAGCGTGCTGGCGCGGGTGCGCACGCTGGCGGCCAACCTCAATGGCGGCTCCGGCCAGCTGCTGCGCCTGTCGTATGCGGGCGAAAGCGCCTACCAGCCCATCCTGTCGCAGATGATCCGCGACTTCGGTCTGGACCTGAGCATCCTGCACGGCCAGATCGACGAAATCCAGGAGCAGACATTCGGCTCCCTGGCCGTGTTCGCCAGCGGGGACGCGGCGCAGATCCTGGCGGCCATCGCGCACCTGCGGGCCGCGGGCGTTCAGGTTGAAACCGTGCAGATCGAGGGTTGAGCGATGTTTGAAAATTTCTCTGAAATGATGCTGGAGCTGTTTGCCATTTCGCTGTGGGAAACCATGGTGATGGTCGGCATCTCCGGTCTGGTCGGCGGCCTGCTGGGCATTCCGCTGGGCGTGTTCCTGCGTCTGACCGACGATGGCGGCGTGCTGGAAAACGGCCCGCTCAACAAGACGGTGGGCTGGATCGTCAACGCCGTGCGCTCCACACCGTTCATCATCCTGCTGGTGGCCATCATTCCGTTCACGCGGCTGATCACCGGTTCGTCCATAGGCACGGGTGCGGCCGTGGTGCCGCTGACGCTGGCCGCGGCGCCGTTCATCGCGCGCCTGGTCGAGACCGCCTTGCGCGAAGTCGACAACGGCCTGGTCGAAGCCGCCCAGGCCATGGGCGCGACCACCAGCCAGATCGTCTGGAAAGTGCTGCTGCCCGAAGCCCTGCCGGGCATCGTTGCCGGCCTGACCATCAGCTTCGTGAGCCTGACCGGCTACTCGGCCATGGCCGGCGCCATCGGCGGCGGCGGCCTGGGCGACCTGGGAATCCGCTACGGCTACCAGCGCTTCCTGCCGGACGTGATGCTGGCCGTGGTGATCGTGCTGATCTTCTTCGTGCAGGCGATACAGAGCCTGGGCGACTGGGTGGTGCGCCGTTTGAGCCACCGCTGATGTCACGGACTGGCGCTGCGGCAGGTTCATCTGCTGCGCGCAGTTACAGGTTGAAGAAATTTTTCTGTTTTTTGTGTAAATCGATAGCCTAATTCAATGAGATTGCTTGCACGCATTTCCACGCGTCGCGGTCCCTGATTTCGGGGCCTGGACTTGCCTTGCAGCCCGCATGCCGTCTGGCATTGCGGGCTTTTTTGTGCGCGCTCTGCGCCGCCATGGAAGCCATCAGCAAGTGCTTTCAGGCGGCGCCGACGGACGTCGATGTGCTTGTGGCAGCCAGTTCATGGATGGACAATGCAGGAGCGGAGCCGACCGAACGCACACCGGAGAAAAGCCATGCATGGACAACGATTCCTTCCAGCGATGCGTCTGGCCCTGATGGTGCTGTGGTGCGCCTGCGCGAACACGGCGCCAGCCGCTGACTGTTTGCCTGGCGCCTGCTCGGCGGTGGAAAGCGCGGATGGC
This sequence comes from Comamonas sp., assembly GCA_037968595.1. Taxonomy (GTDB): domain Bacteria; phylum Pseudomonadota; class Gammaproteobacteria; order Burkholderiales; family Burkholderiaceae_C; genus Comamonas. Next base: position 20,270 of record JBBKVU010000076.1, on the reverse strand, counting down.
GGCGTTCCCGACGGCGTCTTTGAAAAGCCGGTTTCAGAGGCGGCGCCTTCTCCCGCTCAGCCGCCAGCGGCAAGCGTTCCAGTGGCCGACGAACCTGGATCGGCCATTTTCAATCCGTTTGCGGGTGGACGAGAGCGGCCGCAGAGCGAGCGGCTGTCCTTCGCGGCGCGTCTTGTCGCTGCCGATTTCGGCGTCGTACTGGCAATTGGGCTGATTCTGACTCTGGCGCTGGCGGCCGTCGCGGCCTTCTTTTTCTGGCGTCGCAAGCCGGCGTGAATTTTTTTTGACCTCATAAATAGCAATTGACTATCGAAAAGCAAAATAGTTAAAAATAATGGCATGATTTTGCATACTCATACAAAATTCACCACGTTAGTTGCAAATCGACCACCGCTTGCCGCTTGCTCCTGGTAGCAGCGACTCACGGCGTGCCGACCTAGTCACTCCAATCATTCAATGGAGAGTCGTATGAATAGGTCATCAGGCGAGCCTCTCAGAGGATGCTGGTTGCGTCCATGCGCCGGGGCTCCATGCAGCCTCCATTGCGCCATGGACATCGGTGGCAACGCTCTGTTGCGTTACACAGCCAATCGACGACGACGCTAGCCGTCCACCCGGCACGTGGCCTTGCGGTCACGCCTTGCCCCCTCCATTTCGCGCCCGTCGCAGAACAACCCGCCACGCCTGACGCCTGCTCACTGATGCAGGCGTCCGGGATCGCCTGTGCCTGGGTTCGGAGCTGCGTTGACTGTCTTTTGTTTCCAGGAGCATCAAAATGGCCACGCTAATCAGATCGGACCTCGAGTTCATCCTCCAGCAAATTCTTATTGCGGAAGCACAGGCAGCGGGCGCCGACCCGGCGAGTCTGGTGCCCAATACCTTTGCGCCTTTCGGTCTCAGAACGGTGGATGGTTCATATAACAACCTGATGCCCGGGCAAAGCAACTATGGCGCGGCCGACAACCCGTTCCCGCAGTTGGTCCCGCAAAGCTTCCCCAACGAGCAGGACGACAGCTTTGGTCCGATCACCAACAACGACTACGGCAGCACCGGCCATGTCGTGGATGCGGACCCGCGGCTGATCAGCAATCTGGTTGCCGACATGACCAGCAACAATCCGGCCGCGGTGACGGCCTTCGTCAACGCCGGTCTGGGCACGCTCGACGAGGCCGGCGTGTTGTACGACCTCGAGGGGGCGGTCATCCCTGCGGGCACGCTGCTGGATATCCCCAACATCTCGCCCGATGAAGGCCTGTCGGCTCCGTTCAATTCCTGGTTTACTTTCTTCGGCCAGTTCTTCGATCACGGCCTGGACCTGGTCAACAAGAACAGCAGCGAAACCATCTTCATGCCGCTGCAGCCCGACGATCCGCTGTACGTCGAAGGCAGTCAGACCAATTTCATGGTCTTGTCGCGCGCCACGCGCGACGCCAACGGCGACCAGACCAACCAGACAACGCCTTTCGTCGACCAGAACCAGACGTATACGTCGCATGCCTCGCACCAGGTGTTTCTGCGCGAGTACACCCTGAACGCGCAAGGCCGTCCGGTGGCGACCGGCAACCTGCTTGACGGTGCGGACGGCGGACTGAGCACCTGGGCCGATGTCAAGGCCCAGGCCCTGAACATGTTGGGCATAGCGCTGACCGACGCCGACGTGCTCAACATTCCCTTGCTTGCCACCGACCAGTTCGGCAAATTCATTCCCGACCCGGTGACTGGCTTCGCGCAGATCGTGATCAGCGCCGGCCCACCGCCGGTGCTGGCATCGGGCACTCCCGATGCGCCGATCACGACCGCCGGTGCCGTGCGCACCGGCCACGCATTCCTGGACGACATCTCGCACAACGCCAATCAGGTGAACAGCCAGACGGGAGCGGTGCTTGCGGCCGACGACGACAGCGTCATCAACGACGGCCCCTTGCAGGCCGGCACCTATGACGACGAGCTGCTGGACGCGCACTACATCACCGGCGATGGCCGCGGCAACGAGAACATTGCGTTGACGGCCGTCCACCATGTATTTCATTCCGAACACAACCGCCAGGTCGACGAAATCAAGGCCACGGTGCTGGCCAGCGGCGACGCAGCGTTCATTGCCTCATGGCAATTGCCCGACGGTTCCTGGAACGGCGAGCGCATTTTCCAGGCCGCACGCTTTGCGACCGAAATGCAATACCAGCACCTGGTGTTCGAAGAGTTCGCGCGCAAGATGCAGCCGCAGGTCGATGCCTTCCTGCCCGAAACCAATTACGACACGACCATCAACCCGGCCATCGTCGCCGAGTTCGCGCACGCGGTGTTCCGCGTCGGCCACACCATGCTCAACGAGACGGTCGATCGACTCGACCCCGACTTTGTATCCAGCGATATGGGGCTGGTTGAAGCCTTTTTGAACCCCGTGGCCTTCACCGACGGCGGTGCGCTGTCCTCCGAGGAGGCGGCCGGAGCCATCATCCGCGGCATGACGCGCCAGGTCGGCAACGAGATCGATGAATTCGTCACCGATGCGGTGCGCAACCAGTTGCTGGGCCTGCCCCTGGACTTGGCGGCCATCAATATCGCGCGCGGCCGGGACACCGGCGTGCCCACGCTCAACGAGGCACGGCGCGAGTTCTTCGGCTCGACCGCCGACCCGCAGCTCAAGCCCTATACCAGCTGGCTCGACCTGACGCAGAACCTCAAGCACGAGGCCTCGGTGATCAACTTCATCGCCGCCTACGGCACGCATGCCGCGCTGGTCGCCGCCGATGTCGACACGCTTGCCGAAAAGCGCGCTGTGGCCGCGGCCCTGGTGTTCGGCGGCAGTGCCGTGCTCAATGCCGGCGCCGCCGAGGAGCGCACTTTCACCGCGGTCGATGCGGACCGGCTGGCGTTTCTCAACAGCACCGGCGCCTATGCGAGCGGCGCGGACGGGGTGACGACCACGGGCGTGGACGACATCGATCTCTGGATCGGCGGCCTGGCCGAAAAGCAGATGCCCTTCGGCGGCCTGCTGGGCTCGACGTTCAATTTCGTCTTTGAAAGCCAGATGGAAGCGCTGCAGAACGGCGACCGCTTCTACTACCTGTCGCGCCTGGCCGGCCTTAACTTCCTCACCGAGATGGAGAACAACACGTTTGCCCAGCTGGTGATGCGCAACACCGACGCGACCCATCTGCCGGCGGACATCTTCTCGACGCCCGGTCTGATCCTTGAAGTCGACCAGAGCAAGCAGTTCACCGGCCTGGGAGCTGATGGCCATGGCGATCCTACCGAAGGCGGGACCGCGCTGACGCCGCTGGTGATGCGCGACGACCCGACCACCGCGGCGGTGGAAACCAATTACCTGGCCTATACCGGGGATGAGCATGTCGTGCTGGGCGGAACGGCCGGCAACGACACGCTGGTCGCCAGCCTGGGCGACGACACGGTCTATGGCGATGGCGGCAACGACCGCATCGAAGGCGGCGACGGCAACGACCAGGTCGACGGCGGGGCAGGTGACGACATCATCACCGACCGCGGCGGTGACGACGTGCTCAAGGGCAACGACGGCAACGACGTCATCCATGGCGGCAACGGCTTCAACCTGATCATCGGCGGCAACGGCAGCGACTTCATCGTCACCGGCGAGGACGTGTCGGAAGTGTTTGCCGGCCAGGGCGACGACTTCATTCTCGGCTCCAAGGGCAATCTGCCCACGCTGGGCAACGAAGGCCATGACTGGATAGAACTGGGCACGCAGGACGGCACCACGGGCGACAGCTCCGACCCGCTGTTCCGCGATGCGGTGATCGGCAACGACGTGCTGATCTCGGGTGGCGGCTTTGACGAGCTGATAGGCGAGGGCGGCGACGACATCTTTGCCGGCTCGGACGGCGAGGACCACTTCGACGGCGGCTCGGGCTTCGACTGGGCCAACTACAAGTTCGACAAGTACGGCGTGACCGCCGACATGATGATCAATGACCTGGTGGTGCCGCCCGTGGTCAATTCGAGCGCCGCGATGATGGACCGCTTCGCGTTCACCGAAGGCCTGTCGGGCTCGGCCTTCGCCGACTTCCTGCGCGGCGACGACGCCGACGCCACGGAAATCCTGCAGGCCGGCTTCACCGGCAGCGTGCTGACCAACATCGCGCTGATCGACGGCCTGCAGGACCTGCTGCCGGCCGGCATGGCTTCTTTTGGCTCGGGCAACATCATCCTGGGCGGCGCCGGCAGTGACCTCATCGAGGGGCGTGGCGGCGACGACATCATCGACGGCGACGCCTGGCTCAACATGCGCATCGCGGTCTCCGATGTGCCCGGTCTGACCAGCGTCGACAGCATCAAGGATCTGGTGCCGCGCATGCTTTCGGGCGAGATCAATCCCAGCCAGCTGAGCATAGTGCGCGAGATCCTGATGTCGGAAACACCCGACTTCGATACCGCGATCTTTTCCGGAGTGCGCGAGAACTACACGGTCACCACCGGCGCCGACGGGCGCACGGTCGTCACCGACAACGTCGGCACCGACGGCACCGACATCCTGCGCAACATCGAGCGGCTGCGGTTTTCCAACGGCGAGGAGATTCTCTCGGGCAGCAACAGCGGCACCGAAGGCGGTGTCACGATCAGCGACGACACGCCGCAGATCAACCAGCTGCTGAGCGTATCTTCCCTGCTGACCGATGCGGACAATCCCGGCGGCACGGTGGACGGACCCATCAGCTACACCTGGCAATACGAGCCCGACCCGGTCAACGGCGCCGGCGTCTTCCGCGATATCGTCGATGTGGGCGGCGGCCAGCCGGCGACGGTGAATGGCGCGACCTACCGGGTGACCTCGGACCTCGATGGCCTGGCGCTGCGCGTGCGCGCGGTCTACAAGGACGCCAACGGCGTGCTGGAAACCGTCTATTCGCCGCCCACCGCCCCGGTCGCGGGAGTGGCCGTGGTCGTGCCGCCCCCACCGCCGCCGGCCACCACGCTGGTCGACAGCACGGGCGTGCGCTTCATCCAGGCCGATCTGATGTTCATTCTCGATCAGATCAAGATATCCGAGCGGCACGCGGCCGGCGAGCCGCTGAGCGACATTCTCGACAACCCGCGCACGCCGCTGGGCCTGCGCACCGTCGATGGCAGCTTCAACAACCTGGTGCAGGACCAGTCCGGCTTCGGCGCCGCCAGCGAGCTGTTTCCGCGCCTGGTCGAGGCCGAATACCTGAACGACCAGGACGGCGACTCGATCAACCTGGGCCCCAACACCACGCTGACCAACACCGACTACGGCAGCGGCTCCAACGTGGTCGATGCCGATCCGCGCATCATCAGCAACCTGATCGTCGACATGACGAGCAACAACCCGGCTGCGGTCGCCGCCTATGTGGATGCCGGCTTCGGCGTGATTGCCGACGGCACCCAACTGGACTCCGGCGGCCAGCCGATTCCGGTGGGCACCCTGCTGGACCTGGAAGGCGCGCCGATTCCGGCCGGCAGCCTGCTGGTGCTGCCGAATACCGCGCCCGACGAAGGCCTGTCGGCGCCGTTCAACGGCTTCATGACGTTCTTCGGCCAGTTCTTCGATCACGGCCTGGACCTGGTGCAAAAAGGCGGTAACGGCGCGATCTTCGTGCCGCTGCAGCCCGACGATCCGCTCTATGTGCCAGGCGGCAACAGCAACTTCCTGGTGCTCACGCGCGCCACCCAGGTGGCCGGCCCCGGCGCTGATGGCGAGCTGGGCACGGCCGATGACACGCATGAGGCGCGCAACCTCACCACGCCGTTCATCGACCAGAACCAGACCTACAGCTCGCACCCGTCGCACCAGGTCTTCCTGCGCTCCTATGTGCTCAACGCCGAAGGCAAGCCGGTCGCCACCGGGGAGCTGATCACCAACCGCGATCTGGGCACCGACGGCATCTTCGGCAGCGGCGACGATGTCGAGCTCGGCGGCATGGCGACCTGGGCGGTGGTCAAGGCCCAGGCGCGCGACCTGCTGGGTGTGGAACTTGACGACAGCGACGCGCTGAACCTGCCGCTGGTCGCCGCCGACGAATACGGCAACTTCATTCCCGACCCGGCCACCGGCTTCGCGCAGATCGTCGTCGGCGTAGGCACGCTGGATTCAGGCACGCCTGGCGCGCCCGTCGATGCCAGCCTGGCCCTGCGCACCGGCCATGCTTTCCTGGCCGACATCGCCCACAGCGCCAGCCCGGTCAGCAGCCAGGGCGCGGCGCTGCAGGCCGACGCCGACGATGTGGCCGGCGGCACGCCCGCCGCGGGCTTCTACGATGACGAGCTGCTGGACGCCCACTTCATTGCCGGCGACGGCCGCGCCAACGAGAACATCGCGCTGACCGGCATACACCACATCTTCCACTCCGAGCACAATCGGCTGGTGGAGCACACCAAGGCCGTGATCCTGGCTTCGGGCGATCAGGCCTTCATCGATGAATGGCATATGCCCGACGGCTCGTGGAACGGCGAGCGCCTGTTCCAGGCGGCGCGCTTCGGCACCGAGATGCAGTACCAGCATCTGGTGTTCGAGGAATTCGCGCGCAAGGTGCAGCCGCAGATCGACATCTTCTTTGCCGCGACCCAGGTCTACGACACGGAAATCAATCCGGCCATCGTGGCCGAGTTCGCGCACACGGTGTACCGCTTCGGCCATTCGATGCTGACCGAGACCGTAGACCGCTTTGACGCCAACTTCAACGTCGTCGGCGGCGAGGGCGATCCCGACCAGCAGATGGGGCTGATCGAGGCCTTCCTCAATCCGCTGCAGTTCATGCCCGACGGCATCACTGCCGACGAAGCCGCAGGCGCGCTGGCGCGCGGCCTGACGCGCCAGCAGGGCAACGAGATCGACGAGTTCGTCACCGATGCCTTGCGCAACAACCTGCTGGGCCTGCCGCTGGACCTCGCTGCCATCAACATCATGCGCGGGCGCGACACCGGAGTGCCCACGCTCAACGCGGCGCGGCGTGACTTCTACGATGTGACCGGCGATGCCCAGCTCAAGCCGTACGCGAACTGGGTCGACTTCATGCAGCACATCAAGCACGAAGCCTCGGTGGTGAACTTCATCGCCGCCTACGGCACGCATGCTTCACTGTCGTCCGCCGATACCGTGGAGGAAAAGCGCGCGGCGGCGCTGGCCCTGGTCTACGGCGGCAGCGGTGCGCCGGCCGACAGGCTCGACTTCCTGTTCGGGCGCAACGCCTACGCCGACGAGGCCGGCATCACCTCCACCGGCGTCGATGACATCGACCTGTGGATAGGCGGCCTGGCCGAAAAGCAGATGCCGTTCGGCGGCATGCTCGGATCGACGTTCAACTTCGTCTTCGAAGAGCAGATGGAGAAGCTGCAGGACGCCGACCGCTTCTACTACCTCGAGCGCACCCAGGGCCTGAACTTCCTCACCGAGCTCGAGAACAATTCGTTCGCCAGAATGGTGATGGCCAACACCGACGCCACCCACATGCCGGGCGACATCTTCACGACGCCGGGCTTCACGCTGGAAGTCGACGCGTCCCGGCAGTTCACCGGCCTGGGGCTGGAAGGCCGCGACGACCCCCTGAGCGAAGGCAGCCTGACGCCGCTGGTGCTGCGCAACGACCCCGGCAGCGCCACGCCCAATCCCAACTACCTGAAGTACAGCGGTGATGAGCATGTGGTCCTGGGCGGCACCGTCAACAACGACACCATCATTTCCAGCCTGGGCGACGACACGCTGTGGGGCGATGCGGGCGATGACCGGCTCGAAGGCGGAGACGGCAACGACTTCCTCTTCGGCGGCAACGACGACGACATCATGACGGACCTGGGCGGCGACGACAACATGCAAGGCGGCGACGGCAACGACGCCATCCATGGCGGCAACGGCGCCAACCTGATCCTCGGCGGTCATGGCAACGACTTCATCGTCACCGGCGAAGACCCGTCGGAAGCCTTCGGCGGCACTGGCAATGACTTCATCCTGGGCGCGCGCGCCAACGAGTTCGTGTTCGGCAACGAAGGCGACGACTGGATAGAACGCGGCATGGCCGACGGCAGCGCCGGCGAGAACTTCGACGCCTTCGGGCGCGACCAGGTCGTGGGCCACGATGTCTTCATCGGCAACACCATCTCCGACCGCATGGACGGCGAAGGCGGCGACGACATCATGTTCGGCAACGGCGGCCAGGTGGACCGCTACGAAGGCGGCTCGGGCTTCGACTGGGCGGGCTTCAAGGACGACGAGTTCGGCGTCACCGCGGACCTGCTGCTGCGCGCTTTCGACGAGACGCCGGTTCCGGTGTCCAATGCCACGGTGCTGGCGCGCTTCACCTCGGTCGAGGGCGTGTCGGGCTCGGCGCACGCCGACGTTCTGTCGGGTGACGACAACGATGCCAACGCCATGGCGCTGTCCGGTGCCACCGGCAGCTTGCTGAACAACATCGGGCTCATCGACGGGCTGCAGGAGCTGCTCGACGAAGTGCTGGGCGTGGGCATGGGACTGGTCGATCCGGTGACATCGTTTGCCGGCAACATCCTGATCGGCGGCGCCGGCAGCGACCTGCTCGAAGGCCGCGGCGGCAACGACATCATCGACGGCGACGCCTGGCTCAACGTGCGCATCAGCGTGCGCGAGAACGCCGACGGCACGGGCGAGGAGGTCGCCAGCTACGACACCATGACCGACCTCGAGCTGCAGGAGCGGGTGTTTGACGGCAGCTACAACCCGGGCCAGCTGACGATAGCGCGCGAGATCCTGATGGCCGACAGCAGCGATTTCGACACCGCCGTGTTCTCGGACGTGTTTGCCAACTACGAAGTCACCTTCGTCGCCGACGACGTCTGGCAAGTCGCGCATGTCGTGGACGGTGAGGCGGGCGCGGACGGCATCGACGTGGTGCGCAATATCGAGCGCCTGCAGTTCTCTGACAGCGCGGCCTTCATTGCCGAGCAGGGCTTCAATTTCGACCCAGCGGGCCTGCTGACGATCAGCGACGAGACGCCGGCCGTGGGCGAGGCGCTGAGCGTCTCGGCGCTGGGCGTGACCGATGAAGACAACATCAGCAGCACGAACCCGACCGGCGCCATCACCGGCCCCATCGCCTACTACTGGCAGGCCGAGGTCCGCCCCGGCATCTTCGAGGACATCCTGATCGACAACGCCGGCGGCGAGGCCGCACGCGCCACCGGGCCCAGCTTCACTCCGCGCAGTTTCGAGGCGGGTCTGGCGCTGCGCGTGCGCGCGGTCTACAAGGACGCCAACGACGTGCTCGAGAACGTCTACTCGGCGGCCACCGAAGCGGTGGAGACGGTCAACGTCGCGGCGGTCGGTCAGCCCGCGATCAGCGATACCACGCCGACCGAAGGCCAGGAGCTGACGGCATCGACACTGGGCATCAGCGACGCCAATGGCCTGGTCAGCGTAGTCTTCAGCTACCAGTGGCAGCAAGCCGTCAATACCGGCGTGGGCGGTGCGGCCGCGGGCTTCACCGACATCGGCGGCGCGACGCAGCAGACGTTCACGCCGGGCGCAGGCCAGGTCAACCGCGAGCTGCGGCTGCAGGTGAGCTTCACCGACAACAATGGTGGCTTGGAAACACTGCTGTCGGCCGTGACCACCGTGACCGGCGATGCGATTCCCGCAGCCGCCGCGGCCCAGGTGCTCAACGGCACTGAGGGTCAGGACGTCATCCTCGGCGGCGGCGGCGCGGACACCATCAACGGGCTAGGCGAGAACGACATCATCGACGGCGGCGCCGGCGCGGACAACATCCAGGCGGGCAACGGTGACGACACCATCAATCACACGCTGGGCGAGGGGCCGGACATCGTCAATGGCGGCGCCGGACAGGACACGCTCAACCTCCTGGGCACCGCCGCCGCGAACAACCTGAGCGTGGCGTTCAACGGCACGCTGCTCACGACGGCCGCGGCAGGGACGGTGACAGGCGTCGAAGCCATCGCCGCGGACCTGCTGGGCGGTGTCGACACGCTGACCTATACGTCGACGACGGCGGTGACGGTGAACCTCGCGGCTGGAACCGCCTCCGGGTTCAGCAGCATTGCCGGCATAGAGAACGTGAGCACGGGCAATGGCGCGGACACGCTCACGGGCAATGCCCAGGCCAACACGCTCAGCGGCGGTGGCGGCAACGATCGTTTCGTGGCCACGGTCAATGACGGCAACGACACCTACTCGGGCGGCGTCGGCATTGACACCTACGACCTGTCTGCGGTCACCGCAGGAGTCACCATCAGCACCACGACGGCCACCGGTGCGCAGATCGGCACCGATGCCCTCCAGGCGATAGAGAACTTCGTCGGCAGCCAGGGCAACGACACGATCACCGTCAACGGCGGTGTCAACGTGATCGACGGTCAGGGCGGCAACGACGTCATCGACGCCGGCGCCGGCAACGACAGCGTCAACGGCGGACTGGGCAATGACACTCTCAACGGCGGCGCCGGCAACGACACGCTGGCCGGCAACGAAGGCGACGACATCTTCAACTACCTGATCGGCGACGGCGCCGACACCATGGACGGCGGGGTGGGCAACGATCGCGTGAACATTCGCGGCACGGCCGCGGCCAACACGCTGGCCGTGGTGCTTGCCGGCACGGCGATCGCGAGCTTTGCCGGCAGCACGACCACCAATGTCGAGGCGATCGCTCTTGACATGCAGGGCGGGGCCGACACGCTGAGCTACGGCGCCACGACCACGGCGCTGGTGATCAACCTGAGGACTGGAGTGGCGACCGGCTTGGCGTCGGTGGCCAATGTCGAGAACGTGACCGGCGGCGTGGGTGTCGACATGATGACCGGCGGCACGGGCGCCAACACGCTCAACGGCGGCGCCGGCAACGACAGCTTCTTTGCGTTCATCGGCGACGGCAACGACAGCTACGTGGGCGGCACGGGCACCGACACCTACAACCTGTCGGCCACCACGGCCGGGGCGCTGGTCACGGCCAATGCCGCGAGCAGCGCCAACATTGGCGTCGACCAGCTCAACGGCGTCGAGAACATCGTCGGCAGCCAGGGCAACGACAACATCACCGGCGGCGCCGGCGCCAACGTGATCGACGGCCAGGGCGGCAACGACGTGATCAACGGCGGGGCCGGCGACGACATGCTGTTCGGGGGCGCCGGCAACGACAACCTCAGCGGCGGCGTGGGCAACGACATGATGACCGGCGACAGCGGCGACGACACGGCCGCGGGCGGCTCCGGCAACGACACCTTCATTGCCACGGTCGGCGACGGCAACGACAGCTACAGCGGCGGCGCCAACGACGACACGCTGGATCTGTCGGCGACCAACGCCGGTGCGACCGTGACGCCGACGTCGGCCACCAGCGCCCAGATCGGAACCGATGTGCTCAACACGATAGAGAACGTGATCGGCAGCCAGGGCAACGACAGCATCGTCTTTGACGCCGCGGCCAACGTCGCCAATGTCGCCAACGGCCAGGGAGGCAACGACAACCTGAGCACCGGCGCCGGAGCCGACCGCCTGATCGGCGGCGCGGGCAACGACACCATGAACGGTGGCACGGGCAACGACATGTTCGTCTTCGCTGCGGGCTTCGGCAACGATGTGATTGTCGGTTTCGACGCCTCGCCGGATATCGTCAACGGCCAGGACCGGCTGGATGTTTCGGCGCTGGGCATCAACGCGGCGTCGTTCGGCCTGCGCGTGGAGATCACCGATCTGGGCAACGACTTCAGCATAGAAATCGATGGCCTCAACACCATCCTGCTGCAGAACGTGGACGGCGTCGGCGCCAACACCGTCACCCAGGCCGACTTCCTGCTGGCGGCTTGAGCAGAGCGCGCGCGGTGCCGGGGCCCATGGCCCTGGCACCGCGGATTCTTCCCACGACAACAAACCCGAGGAGCCAGACATGACCGACCAAGACAAGACCCTCTCCGGCGCCACGCAGGCGGGCAATGCTCCCGCGCAGGCTGAACGCCGCACGGTGTCCGACCCGCGCGATGTCGCCACCCTCGTCATGTCGCGCATGAGCATGGTCAATGCGAAGAAGGATGAGCTCACGGTCGCCATCAAGGGCTTGAGCGACGTGACCCAGCAACTGGCGCATGCCTATGCCGAGCAGATGAAGGCCATCGAGAAGCTGGTCAGGCGCGTCAAGGCCCTGGAGGCGGCCGAAGTGGCCCGGAGCCTGAACGGCAGCGGGCCGAAATGAGCAAACAACAACAGGGAGGGCCTAGGCATGAAATCGCTCTTGTCGGAACTGCGTCCGCTGCTGGGCTATATCGCAGCGTTCTCGTTCTTCATCAATCTCTTGTTCCTGGTGCCCGCGTTCTTCACCTTGCAGGTGTTCGACCGGGTGATTTCCACCAACAGCCATGAAACCCTGTTGGTGCTGCTGGCCGGCACCGGCGTGGCGCTGCTGATCCTGTTCGCGCTGGACTATCTGCGCACGCGCTTGCAGAACGTGGTGGGCGTGCTGGTCGACGAGCGGCTCTCGCCGCCCGTGGTGCACGCCATTGTCGAGCGCGCGGCGCGCGCGCCCAACGGAACCCGCACCGAAGGCATTCGTGATGTGGCCGCGTTGCGCGGGGTGTTCTCCGCCAACGGGCTGATTGCGGTGTTCGACGCGCCCTGGGTATTTGTCTACGTGTTTGTCATCTGGCTGTTCCACCCGGCGCTGGGCATAGGCGCGGCGTTCTCGGCGCTGCTCATGCTGGCGCTGGCATGGCTCAACGACCGCACCAGCCGCGAGTCGCTCGAGACGCTGCAAAGCGAAGGGCGGCGCGCGGCCCAGTATGTGGAGAGTTCGCTGCGCAATGCCGAAGTTCTGCAGGCCCTGGGCATGACCCAGCGGCTGCTGGTGCGCTGGCGCGCGCTGCAGGGCCGGATCGCTGCGATGCAGACCAGCGCCAGCCGCAGCACGGTGGCCTTCACGGCCGCCACCAAGACGGTGCGCCAGGCCATTCAGATTCTCATGCTGTCTCTCGGCGCCTACCTGGTGCTCAATCAGCAGGCGTCGGCCGGCGTGATGATTGCGACCAGCATCCTGCTCGGGCGCGCCGTGCAGCCGGTGGAGCAGATCGTGGGCAGCTGGCGCACGCTGATCGAGGCGCGCGCCGCCTATAGGCGCCTGCTGGAGCTGTCCAAGGATTTCGAGCGCCCCGAGTCGCGCGTGGTCATGCCGCGGCCCGAAGGGCGGCTCACGGCCGAGAACATCTCCTACCGGCATCCGGGTTCCGACACCCTGGTGCTGTCGAATATCGTCTTCACGCTTGCGCCAGGCGAAGCCTTGGCCATCGTCGGCCCCAGCGCCGCCGGCAAATCGACCCTTGCGCGGCTGCTGACGGGGGTGCGCGTTCCCAGTGCGGGGCGGGTGCGGCTTGACGGTGCCGATGTGTCGTACTGGCCGCGCGAACAACTGGGCCCCTTCATCGGCTACGTGCCGCAGGACATCGAATTGTTCGATGGCACGGTGGCCGACAACATCGCGCGACTGGACAAGGTCGACTCGGAAAAAGTCGTCGAGGCGGCAACGCGCGCCAACGCGCACGAGATGATCCTGTTGCTTCCCCAGGGCTATGACACGCCGGTGGGTGAGCATGGCGCGCGCCTGTCACCCGGCCAGCGCCAGCGCATTGCGCTGGCCCGGGCGCTCTACGGCGCGCCGCAGCTGGTGATCCTGGACGAACCGAATTCCAACCTCGATGGCGCCGGCGAAGTCGCGCTGGCGCAGACCATGAGCAGCCTGCGTGCCGCCGGAGTGACTTCGGTCGTGGTCACGCATCGCCCTTCGCTGATCGCCCATGTCGACAAGATCCTGGTGCTGGCGGCCGGGCGTGTCAAACAGTTCGGACCCGCGAGCGAAGTCATGCGGGACATGCAGCGCCAGGCGCAGGCGGCTGTGGACCAGAAGGCGGCCTGAAGGCCCAAGGGATACACCATGAACACCGTCACTCTCCCTCTTTCGCCCTCAAGCGAGGAGCAAGCCCGCAGGCTGGCCCGGGCTGGCTGCTGGACCATTGCCCTGTCCATCGTGCCCATAGGCCTGTGGATGGGATTGGCACCGCTGATGATGGCGGTGGTCGCTCCGGCCTTCGTCAAGGTGGATCTGAACCGGCGACCGGTCCAGCATCTGGAAGGCGGCACGGTGCGCGAGGTGCTGGTGCGCGACGGCCAGCATGTGAACGCCGGCGATCCGATTCTGGTGCTGGGCGACGTGCGCATCGATGCCGACCGCAACCGGCTCGACTACCGCGTGCTGGTGGAGCGGGCCACGCTGGCGCGCCTCGAGGCCGAGCATGCGCTGGCGCGCACATTGGCCTTTCCGCAGGACCTGCTGGCGGCCGCGCAGACCGACGAGCGCATCCGCCAGGCGCTGCAAAAGGAGACCGGGCTGTTCCAGGCCCAGCGCCATTCCCTGGACAGCGGCACCGCGCTGATGCTGACCCAGCGCAGCCGCGTTCACCAGGAGATCGTGGCTGTCAACGCGCAGATTGATCAGGCCCGCGGCTCGCTTGCCTTGCAGCGCCAGGATCTGGAAGTCAACCGCGGACTGGTTGCGGACGGCTTCATTTCCGCCAGCCGCGTCTCCCAGATCGACGCCACAGTCATGGAGTACGCGGCGAAAGTGGAGGAGCGGCGCACGGAGTTGGCGCGCGCGGCCCAGCGCCTGGTGGAAATCGACATGAAGATCCAGTCGATACGCAACGACTACGTGAAGGCCGCAAGCGACCAGCTCAAGGCCACTTCACAGCGCCTGAACGAGATCGAGCAGGAACAACGCAAGTCGGAAGACGCCGCCCACCGCCAGGTTGTCTCCGCGCCCGCCAGCGGCGAGGTCATCGATCTCAAGTTCACCTCTCCCGGCGCCGTCGTCGGGCCCGGCGAAGCGATTGCCGACATTGTGCCGAGCAACACCCAGCTGCTGATCGAGGCCCACATTCGCCCGGAAGACATCAGCAACGTGCGTCTGGACCAGGTCGCGCGCATCAAGTTCACGGCATTCAAGTACCGCAACACATCGATGGTGACGGGAGCGGTCAGCTACGTGTCGGGCGACCGCCTGCTCGAGCGCCAGAGCAATCTGCCTTACTACAGCGTGATGATCCGCGCCGACGCCGAGTCGCTCAAATCCATCGGCGACTTCAAGCTGCAGGCGGGCATGCCCGCGGAGGTCTATATCGAAGGCGTCACGCAGACCGCCCTTCAATACATCGTCGAGCCCATCACCAACACGCTACGCAAGTCGGGCCGGCAAATGTGAGAGGTCTGTTCTTTATTGATAGGGGAAATGCATCATGCGCAACGATTCCACACACAGCGAGTCAGTGGCTTCCTCCGTCACTGGTACCCGACGCACATGGCTCAAGGCCTCACTTGCGGCCACCGCGGCCCCCTTGGTACTCGCGCCCAGGGACGCCAGCGCCCAGCCCACGCCGCTGCCGCCCAGCCCGCCGACCACGCCCTGGATAGAGGAGCTGCCGACCCAGATCACGCCGCTGAGCCCGCTGGCCGCGCTGAGCCCGCCGGCTTACCTCACCGCGAACATCGCCCAGGGGGAGTGCGGACGGGCGGAGCACCAGCGCTACGCCGCGTTGACAGTGCCAGGCCTTGCCAAGGCACCGCTGTTCTATCAACTGACGGCGAAGGAAAACCCGGTCTGGCGCTTCAATGGCAACAATCCCTACTACCCACCCCAGCCCATCTGGGGCTACGAGGGCCACACGCCGGGGGTGACCTCGCCCGGCCCGACCATCCACGCGCGCTACGGCCAGTCAATCATCTGCCGCTTTCGCAACGAGCTGCCGCAGAACCACACGGGATTCGGCTCGCCCGAGATTTCCACGCACCTGCACAACATGCATACGCCGTCTGAAAGCGACGGCTTTGCCAGCGACTTCTACAGTTCCACGCAGCGCGGTCTGACGCTGACCGCGCCGGGGTGGTTCAACGACCATTTCTACCCCAATCTTTACGCCGGTTTCGACGAGATGGGTGGCACAGGCGATTCCCGTGAGGCGCTGGGCTCGCTGTTCTATCACGACCACACGGACGGCGTGACGGCGCCGAACGTGCTCAAGGGGCTGTTCGGGCACTACATGATCTTCGATGACCTGGACACCGGCGACGAAACCACGGGACTGAGGCTGCCCAGCGGCGCCTTTGACTATCCGCTGAGTTTCTCGGACAAGCGCTTTGACTCGGGCGGGCGGCTGACGTTCGACGAACTCAACCCCGAAGGCGTGCTGGGCGACAAGATCGTCGTCAACGGCAAGATCGAGCCGGTGCTGCGCGTGGCACGCCGCAAGTACCGGCTGCGGCTGCTCAATGTCGGACCGGCGCGCTTCTACGAATTCGCGCTGCAGAACACCGGCGCCACCACGGTCTACCCCTACACGCAGATCTCCGCCGACGGCAACCTGTTGCCGGCACCGATCGCGAATATATTGCGGCTCAGGCTTGCGCCGGCCGAGCGCGCGGACATCGTCGTGGACTTTGCGCGCTTCCCGCTCAACACCACGCTCTACCTCGTCAACCAGCTGACGCAGGTCGACACGCGCCGGCCCGGCGTGCTGCAGGCTCCGGGCACGCGGGTGCTCAAGTTCATTGTCGACCGCCCGGCGCCCGCGCCCGACCTGAGCGTGGTGCAAAGCGTGCTGCGTCCGCTGCGCCCTCTGCCCAGCGCCGCCGAACTGGCCGCGCTGCCGGTGCGCACCTGGATCTTTGCGCGCAACAGCGGGATGTGGAATGTCAACGGACAGTTCTTCGATCCGCTCACGCCGCGCGCGACGATTGCCCGGGGAAGCACGGAAATCTGGGAATTCGTCAATCCGGACAACGGCTGGCAGCATCCCATCCACGTGCATTTCGAGGAGGGCCGAATTCTCAGCAAGAGCGTCAATGGCGTCAACGTGCCGCTGGCGGTGAACGAGCGTGGACGCAAGGATGTCTTCGTCCTGGGCGAACGCATGACCATGAGGGTGCTGCTGCGCTTTCGCGATTTCACCGGCAAGTACACCATGCACTGCCACAACCTCACGCATGAGGACCACGCCATGATGGTCCGGTTCGACATCGTATGAGGTCGGCCCCGGGCAATGTCCATCATTTTTCAGGAGACTGTCATGAACGACCGCAGACATGTACTTGCCGGACTGGGTGCCGCCTCGCTTTGCGTGGTCGGCCTGCCCGCAGCAGCCGGACCTGCCGCGCAGGCCCGCGCCGGGCGCCGCATCCCCAATGTGGCGCTCACCACGCACACCGGGGAGAAGGTGAACTTCTATGACGATCTGATACGCGGCAAGATCGTCGCCATCAACATGATGTATGCCGACTGCGAAGGAATCTGCCCGGAGATGACCTACAACCTGTCGCGGGTGCAGGAGCGGCTGGGCCAGCGCGTGGGCAAGGACATCTTCATGTACTCGATCACCATCCGGCCCGAGGTGGACACCGTGCAGCACCTTGCCGAATATGCCGAAATGCATGACGTCGATCCGGGGTGGCTGTTTCTGACCGGCAGCCGGGGGAACATCGATCTCGTGCGCTATGCGCTCGGCTTCTACGATCCGGACCCCAGGATCGACAAGGAGCTCAATCGCCATACCGGCATGGTGCGCATCGGCAACGACGCCTACGATCGCTGGGCGATGGCGCCGGCCCTGGCCAGACCCGAACAGATCGTGGCGGCGATACTGCATGTGGATCGTGCCCGAGCCGTTCCATGATCGGCCGCAACCTGCTTCGGCGGCACGCCGGGGCGGGCGCTCGCCCGATCTGTCTGCCGGCCAGAGCCACGCCGCTCGGCAGGGCGTGGTTGATCGTGTTGGTGGCGCTGCCGGTGCTGCCGGTGCTGGCGGCGCTGCCGGCGCAGGCGCAGAGTCTGGTGGAGCTCTACCAGTTCGCGCGCGGCTACGATGCCACTTATCTGGGCGCGCTTGCGCAGCACGATGCGGCATTGGCGCGCGCGGCCCAGGCCAGGGCCGGATTGCTGCCTACGGTGGGGCTGTCGGCCGGGGCGACGCACACCCGCCAGGATGTCTCGGCGGCGAGCGCCAACCCGGCGCGCGCGCTGAATGCGCGCAACGTCGGCATCAACGCCACCCAGCCGATCTATCGACCGGCCAATCGGGCAAGCTTCGAACAGGGCAAGCGCCAGGTGGGCATTGCCCATGCGCTGTTGCATCTCGCCGAGCAGGATCTCGTGGTGCGCGTCGCCCAGGCGTATTTCGACGTGCTTGCCAGCCAGGACAGCGTGGCGCTGGTGCGCGCGCAGAAAACCGCCGTGGCCGAGCAGCTGGCTTTCGCCAGGAGAAACTTCCAGGTCGGGACTTCGACCATCACCGACGCGCGTGAAGCGCAGGCCCGCTACGACCTGGTCCTTGCCCAGGAGATCGCGGCGGACAACGATTTGCAGGTGCGCAAGCTCATGCTGGACCAGCTGGTCGGTCGCCCCGGAAGCCTGCCTGTGCCGCTGGCTGCGCCTGTGGTGCTTGGGCCACTCGTGCCGAACGACATGGCGCAACTGGTGGCGCAGGCCGATGCCGCCCATCCTTCGATCGAGCAGGCTCAGCTCGAACTCGATGTCGCCGCGCTGGAGGTGCGCAAGGCCCAGGCGGGTCACCTGCCCACGCTGGACGCCACCCTGGGCTACAACATCAGCGACAACCCGCAAGGCACGACAAGTGCTCCGGAGCGTTCGCGCATCAAGGCGATTTCGGTGGGAGTGGTGCTCAACATGCCCTTGTTTGCCGGCTACGCGACAGAGAACCGGGTGCGCGAAAGCCTGGCGCTGCAGGAGCAGTCGCGCGCCCGACTCGATGGCGCCCGCCGCAGCGTGGCGCAGGCCACCCGCGTGGCCTTCCTGGGGCTGGTATCCGGCGTCGGCCAGGTGAAGGCGCTCGAGGCGGCCGAAGCTTCCAGTCAGGTCGCGCTCGATGCCAATCGCATCAGCTACCGGGTTGGCGTGCGCATCAACATTGACGTGCTCAACGCGCAGACCCAGCTGTTCCAGACCAAGCGCGACCTGGCGCTGGCGCGTTACGGCGTGCTGGTAGGCCACCTGAAGATGCGCCAGGCCAACGGCACGCTGGCGGCCGAGGACCTGTTTGCCATCAACGCCGCGCTGGCAACCCATGGACGCCCCGCTGTGGACAGCACGGCGCCGGCGCCGCACTGAGAGAAATGCGGCGCGGCGCGCGCCGCTGGGCTGAAATGCCTATGTCCATCCTGCGACAAAACGGCGGCGTTGTGCGCCAGAAATGCTACTGAACGTCAGGCCGATCGACGGCATCTGCGTCGCCACGTTGCGCTCCTCTCTGGCCCCGCGGGCGCTGCCTGCACGGGGGAAAACCCCGGATTCAAGAAGTTTGGTTGGTGTGTGCTTACATTCTCCGGGTCCGTTGCATCTGCGAACAAACGGCCTTGCGGGATCTGGATACATTCGCGCCCAGGCTTTTGATGCACCCATCGGGGCCTGACGCCTGCTTTTTTCGGAGCAGGCTTGACCCACATGAACGGATGACACACATGGAACACGAATTTTCACGAATGGCGATCGTCTATGCCCACCTGATTGCCTGCTGCGTAGCCATTGGCCTGATCCTGATGAGCGACCTTGCGCTGGTAAGGCAGCTGGTCTCGGCAAATCCCCGCGAGCGCATGGATCCCAAGCATCTGCATGACCTGCAGAACACCGTCGCTCTGGCCCTGGTGGCGCTGTGGCTCACTGGCGCGGCAATCATCACGCTGGACGCATCGTCCAAAGGCTGGAGCTACTTCGCCAACCCCAAACTGCAGGCCAAGATCACCGTCGTCTGCCTGCTGACGCTCAATGGAGTGCTGCTGCACCACCGCGTGCTGCCGTTGATGAAGAAGGCCGGCTCCCTGTTGAACATGTCGTACTCTCAGCGCAGTTTTGCGGTGTTTGCCGGCGCGGTCTCGGCGGTGTCGTGGTTCTATGCCGCAATGCTGGGCGTGGGCCGGCCATTGAACTGGAAGTATTCGATATCGCAGATTCTTGCGCTCTACCCGGTGCTGATTGTCAGCGGCTTCGCCGCGCTGATGCTGCTGCTCGCCTGGGCGCAGCGTCGACAGGGCGGTGAGTCCGGCCTGTTTGAAATTCCCGGCTTGGTCCGTACCCCATGAAGCGCGCGGCGCGCTGCTGAATCCAAGGCCGTCCTGCGGACGGCCTTTTGTTTGCGTGGCGCGCGGTGTATCCCATAGGATGGACAGGCCTGTGCGGCACGGCGCCCGGCGCCTGACTCAGGCCTTGGCCGGCGCGGGAACCGCAGGCGGGGATTCGGTGCCGGTC
>JBBKVU010000075.1:0-2754 GCA_037968595.1 Comamonas sp. | reverse complement strand
AGGTCATCCCGCACGTGACCAACGAAATCCAGGACTACATCAAGCGCGGCGCCGGCATAGGCACGCCCGACGCTGTCGATGTGGCGATCTGCGAAATCGGCGGCACGGTGGGCGACATCGAGTCCCTGCCCTTCCTCGAAGCCGTGCGCCAGCTGAGCCTCAAGCTGGGCCCGAACAATTCGGCCTTCGTGCACCTGACCTACCTGCCCTGGATTGCCACGGCCGGCGAGCTCAAGACCAAGCCCACCCAGCACACGGTGCAAAAGCTGCGCGAGATCGGCATCCAGCCCGACGCGCTGCTGTGCCGCGCGCTGCATCCCGTGCCCGCCGAGGAACGCGAAAAGATTTCGCTGTTCACCAACGTTCCCGAATGGGGCGTGATCTCGATGTGGGACGTGGACACCATCTACAAGGTGCCGCGCATGCTGCACGAGCAAGGCCTTGACGGCCTGGTCTGCGACAAGCTGCGCCTGAACACGCCGCCCACCAGCCTCAAGCGCTGGGACGAGCTGGTGCACGAGACCGAGCACCCCCAGGGCGAAGTCAAGATCGCCATGGTCGGCAAGTATGTCGACCTGTCGGACAGCTACAAGTCGGTCAACGAAGCCCTGCGCCACGCGGGCATGCGCAACCATGTGCGCGTCAAGATCGACCACCTCGACTCCGAGACCATCGAAGCCGCGGATGCCAACGAGAAGCTCGCCAAGTACGACGCCATTCTGGTGCCCGGCGGCTTCGGCTCGCGCGGTGTCGAAGGCAAGATCTGCACCGCACGTTTTGCGCGTGAGAACAAGGTGCCTTACCTGGGCATCTGCCTGGGCATGCAGGTTGCCACCATCGAGTACGCGCGCCATGTCGCCGGCCTCGACAAGGCCAACTCGACCGAGTTCGACCCCACGACCCCCCACCCCGTGATCGCGCTGATCAACGAGTGGAAGGACGAGGACGGCACGATCAAGAAGCGCGACGAGAACTCCGACCTGGGCGGCACCATGCGCCTGGGCGCGCAAAGCTCCGACGTGCAGCCCGATACGCTGGCCCACAGCATCTATGGCCCGGTCGTGACCGAGCGCCATCGCCACCGCTACGAAGCCAACGTGAACTACTTGGACAAGCTGCGCGACGCCGGCCTGGTGATCTCGGCGCTGACCCAGCGCGAGAACCTGACCGAAATCGTCGAGCTGCCCAGCGCCGTCCACCCCTGGTACATCGGCGTGCAGTTCCACCCCGAGTTCAAGTCGACGCCCTGGAACGGCCACCCGCTGTTCAATGCGTTCATCAAGGCCGCGCTCGTGCACCAGAAGCAGCGCGTTGGCGCAGCCAAGGCCTGACAGCCTCCGTTAAAGGAAACTCCCATGAAACTCTGCGGCTTTGACATCGGTCTGGACCAGCGCTTTTTCCTCATTGCCGGACCTTGCGTGGTCGAGTCCGAGCAGCTGCAGATGGACGTGGCCGGCCAGCTCAAGGAAATCACCTCGAGCCTGGGCATCAACTTCATCTTCAAGAGCAGCTTCGACAAGGCCAACCGTTCCTCGGGCGCGAGCTTTCGCGGCCCGGGCATGGAAAAAGGCCTGGAGATCCTCGCCAAGGTCAGGAAGGAACTCAACGTTCCCATCCTGACCGATGTGCACACGGTCGAGGAAGTGCCCTATGTGGCCAGCATTGTCGACATGCTGCAGACGCCGGCCTTCCTGTGCCGCCAGACGGATTTCATCCGCGCGGTCGCCCAGTCGGGCAAGCCGGTGAACATCAAGAAGGGCCAGTTCCTGGCCCCGCATGACATGAAGCATGTCATCGACAAGGCGCGCGCCGCGGCGCTCGAAGTCGGCCTGCCCGAGGATTCGTTCACCGCCTGCGAGCGCGGTGCGAGCTTCGGCTACAACAACCTGGTCAGCGACATGCGTTCGCTGGCCATCATGCGCGAGACCAACGCCCCCGTGGTGTTTGACGCCACGCACAGCGTGCAGCTGCCCGGCGGCAACGGCGCGACCAGCGGCGGCATGCGCGAGATGGTGCCGGTGCTGTCGCGCGCGGCCGTGGCGGTGGGCGTTTCCGGTCTGTTCATGGAAACCCACCCCGATCCGTGCAATGCGCTGTCCGACGGCCCGAACGCCGTGCCGCTCAAGCACATGCGCGCGCTGCTGGAAACGCTGGTGGCGCTCGACGACGTGACCAAGCGCAACGGTTTCCTCGAAAACCAGTTTGGCGCCTGAGACCCCTGCCTGATTCCAGCGGCCGGGGCCCTGCCCCGCTTCGTGGCTGGATGACCTGATTCAAAAACCTTCAAAGGAAAATCATGAGTGCGATTGTTGATATCGTTGGCCGCGAAGTGCTGGACAGCCGCGGCAACCCTACCGTCGAATGCGACGTGCTGCTGGAATCGGGTGTGATGGGCCGTGCGGCCGTGCCCTCCGGCGCGTCCACCGGTTCGCGCGAAGCCATCGAGCTGCGTGACGGCGACAAGAGCCGCTACCTGGGCAAGGGCGTGCTCAAGGCCGTGGAACACATCAACACCGAAATCTCGGAAGCCGTGCTGGGCCTGGACGCCTCCGAACAGGCCTTCCTCGACAAGACCTTGATCGACCTCGACGGCACCGACAACCAGGGCCGCCTGGGCGCCAATGCAATGCTGGCCGTGTCGATGGCCGTGGCCCGCGCCGCCGCCGAAGAAGCCGGCCTGCCGCTGTACCGCTACCTCGGCGGCATGGGCGGCATGCAGCTGCCCGTGCCCATGATGAACGTCATCAACGGCGG
>JBBKVU010000074.1:0-5427 GCA_037968595.1 Comamonas sp. | reverse complement strand
CGCCCGCCCCAGCCCGCCTGGGGGCGCGCCGACGGCGCGAGGCCCGTCAGCTCGCGCCTTCGGCGCGCACCCATGCGGGGCTGGGCCGGGCGTTTCGGTTGACCAATCTGTTTCCGAATCTGAGCGTGCTGGAAAACGTGCGCCTGGCGGTGCAGGCGCGGCTGCCGGGCAAGCACAGGGGCGGGCTCAATCTGTGGAGTATCTGGAGCGACCACGGCCGGCTCACGGCCCGCGCCCAGCAGGTGCTTGAACAGGTGGCGCTGTGGCCGCGGCGCGCCGAGCCCGTGGCGAGTTTGCCGCATGGCGACCAGCGCAAGCTGGAAGTCGCGCTGCTGATGGCGCTCGAACCCGAGGTCTACATGTTTGACGAACCCACGGCCGGAATGGGCCATGACGAGGCGCCGGTGATTCTCGATCTGATACGCGATCTCAAGGCCGACCGCAGCAAGATCATCCTGCTGGTCGAACACAAGATGGATGTGGTGCGCGAGCTGGCCGACCGCATCATCGTGCTGACCAACGGCACGCTGGTGGCCGATGGCCTGCCGGCCGAAGTCATGGCTTCGCCCGTGGTGCAGCAGGCTTACCTGGGCATAGCGCCGCAAGAGGAGGCCGCATGAATTCCAACGCTTCCATGCTGTCCCTGCGCGGCGTGCACACGCATATCGGTGCGTACCACATCCTGCACGGCGTCGATCTCGAAGTGCCGCGCGGCGAACTCACCATGCTGCTGGGGCGCAACGGCGCGGGCAAGACCACGACGCTGCGCACCATCATGGGACTGTGGCAGGCGTCCCAGGGCAGCGTACAGCTCGATGGCCAGGACATCACGCGCCTGGCGACGCCGGCGATCGCCCAGCGCAGCGTCGCCTATGTGCCCGAGAACATGGGCATCTTTGCGGATCTGAGCGTCAAGGAAAACCTGCTGCTGGCCGCGCGCCAGGCAAGCCACGCGGCGCAGATGGACGAGGCGCGGCTGCAGTGGATCTTCGGCCTGTTTCCGGCCGTCGAGAAGTTCTGGAACCACCCCGCGGGCAAGCTGTCGGGCGGGCAAAAGCAGATGGTGGCCGTGGCGCGCGCCATTGTCGAGCCGCGCGATCTGCTGATCATCGACGAGCCCAGCAAGGGCCTGGCGCCGGCCATCATCCAGAACATGATCGCGGCCTTCGAGCAGCTCAAGGCCGCGGGCGTGACGATTCTTCTCGTCGAGCAGAACCTGGCCTTTGCCACGCGCCTGGGCGACAGCGTGGCAGTGATGGACAACGGCCGCGTGGTGCATGCCGGCCGCATGGCCGATCTCGCGGCCGACAAGACCTTGCAGCAGTCGCTGCTGGGCCTGGCGCTGTGACGCGGCGCGACAAGGAGCACACATGAATTTCAAGGAACTGGACTGGAAACCGCTGGCGCTGGTGCCAGCGCTGGCCTTGGTCACGCTGCCGCTGGTCGGCTCGCCCAGCACCTGGCTCACGCTCACCGTGGCCGGGCTGGCGATGGGCATGATCATCTTCATCATTGCCTCGGGCCTGACGCTGGTGTTCGGCCTGATGGACGTGCTGAACTTCGGCCATGGGGTGTTCATCGCACTGGGCGCGTTTGTCGCCGCCAGCGTGCTGGGCGCTATGGGCGACTACACGGGCTCGGCCGATCTTTGGCGCAACCTGCTGGCCGTGCTGCCGGCAATGCTGATCGCCATGCTGGTGGCCGCGGCCGTGGGCCTGGCGTTCGAGCGCTTCATCGTGCGGCCCGTGTATGGCCAGCATCTCAAGCAGATCCTGATCACCATGGGCGGAATGATCATCGGCGAGGAGCTGATCAAGGTCATCTGGGGCCCGCAGCAGATTCCGCTGCCGCTGCCCGAAGGCATGCGCGGCGCCTGGCTGCTGGGCGATGCGGCGGTGGAGAAGTACCGGGTGGTGGCGGTGCTCGTGGGCCTGGCGGTGTTTGCTGCGCTGGCCTACACGCTGGCGCGCACCAAGGTCGGCCTGCTGATTCGCGCGGGCGTGCAGGATCGCGAAATGGTCGAGGCGCTGGGCTACCGCATTCGGCGGCTGTTTGTCGGCGTGTTTGTCGTCGGCTCGGCGCTTGCCGGCCTGGGCGGCGTGATGTGGGGGCTGTACCAGCAGAACGTGATTCCGCAGATGGGCGCGCAGGTGAATGTGCTGATCTTCATCGTGATCATCATTGGCGGGCTGGGCTCCACCGGCGGGGCGCTGATCGGCGCGCTGCTGGTCGGGCTGATGGCCAACTACACCGGCTTTCTGGTGCCCAAGGTCGCGCTGTTTTCCAACATCGCGCTGATGGTTGCCATCCTGCTGTGGCGGCCCCAGGGCGTGTATCCGGTTGCCAACCGTTGAACCAGGAGTCACAAGCATGTTGAACCGATTGCTTTCCGGCGATATGCCGCGCAGCAAACCGCTGGCGGTGATCCTGCTCGCCATCCTGGTGGGCCTGGCGATCGCGCCGTTTCTGTTTCCCGGCGTCAAGGCGTTGAACGTCGCCGCCAAGGTGCTGATCTTCGTGGTGCTGGTCGCCAGCTTCGATCTGCTGCTGGGCTATACCGGCATCGTGAGCTTTGCCCACACCATGTTCTTTGGCATAGGCGCCTACGGCGTGGCCATTGCCGCCGGGCGGCTCGGACCCACCTGGAGCGCGCTGGCGCTGGGCATAGGCTGCGCGCTGCTGCTCAGCTTGCTGCTGTCGCTGGCCGTGGGGCTGTTCTCGCTGCGCGTGCGGGCAATCTTCTTTGCGATGATCACGCTGGCCGTGGCCGCGGCCTTCCAGACGCTGGCCTCGCAGCTGTCGGAGTGGACCGGCGGCGAGGACGGGCTCACGTTCAAGCTGCCCGAGTGGCTGTCGCCGAGCTTCGAGCCGTTCGACAGCGAATTCCTGGGCCGCATGATAGACGGCAAGCTCATCACCTACTACCTGCTGTTTGTCGTTGCGCTGGTGCTGCTGCTGGCGCTGCTGCGCATCGTCAACTCGCCGTTCGGGCGGGTGCTGCAGGCGATCCGCGAAAACGAGTTCCGCGCCGAGGCGCTGGGCTACCGCGTCGTGGTCTACCGCACCCTGTCCAGCGTGCTGTCGGCGCTGTTTGCCTGTCTCGCGGGCGCGATGCTCGCACTCTGGCTGCGCTACAACGGACCCGAGACCTCGCTGTCGTTCGAGATCATGATGGACTGTCTGCTGATCGTGGTGATCGGCGGCATGGGAACGATCTACGGCAGCGCCATCGGCGCGGTGCTGTTCCTGATCGCCCAGAGCTATCTGCAGGATCTGCTGCGCCTGGGCAGCGAAGCCGCTGCCGGCCTGCCCTGGTTGGCCGCGCTGCTGAGTCCCGACCGCTGGCTGCTGTGGCTGGGCGTGCTGTTCGTGCTGTCGGTCTATTACTTTCCCACGGGCATCGTCGGCCGTCTGCGCGCCGCGGCCCTGCGCAGGAGCACGCCATGAGCAAGACCGCAACACGCCTGGAATGTCCGATTCCCTCGATAGCCGAGCAGGCCGCCTGGGCCGCCCAGTTGGCCCATGTGCCCGCGCCGGCATCGCGCTATGCGCAATGCGCGGGTTATGAGATCCATTACATGGACTGGTCCACGGCGGCCGTGGATGCGGCCTTGCCGACCGTGATTGCCTGGCATGGCCTGGCGCGCACCGGCCGGGACATGGACCCGTTGGCGCGCTACCTCGCGGCCCAGGGCTGGCGCGTGATCTGCCCCGATACGCTGGGCCGCGGCCTGAGCGAATGGAGCCGCGCGCCGGGCTATGAATACCAGCTGCGCTTCTACGCGCGCATCGCGCGGGAGCTGGCCGATGCACTGGGGCTGGAGCAGATCCACTGGGTAGGCACATCGATGGGCGGGGCGATAGGCACGGTCTGCGCGTCGGGGCTGTTCGAGCCCACGCTGGGCGCGCGCATACGCAGCCTGGTGCTCAACGACAACGCGCCCGAGCTGGCCGCGCCCGCGCTCGAACGCATCAAGGGCTATGCGGGTCAGCCGCCGGTGTTTGCCACCATGGCCGAGCTGGAAGCGTTTTTCCGCAGCGCCTACGCGCCTTATGGCTGGCTGCCCGATGCGCAGTGGCGCGCCCTTACCGAGACCAGCATGCGCCGCCTGCCCGATGGCCGCGTGACGCCGCATTACGACCCGCGCATGATCGAGCAGTTCACCGGCCATGCAAACGACTACCTGATCTGGCCGCATTACGATGCAATCGAGGTGCCCGTGCTGCTGCTGCGCGGCGAGGCCTCCGATCTGGTGCTGGCTTCGACGGCGCAGCAGATGAGCGAGCGCGGCCCGGGCGCGCGCGGGCAGCTGCAATGGCTGGAAGTCGCGGGCTGCGGCCATGCGCCGGCGCTCAATGTGCTCAAGCAGTGGCAGGCGGTGAAAATGGCCTTGCGTGCGGGCGAGGCAGTGCGCGCCGCTTAGAGCGGCTAGCACAACCCTTGAGGCGTCGTTGCGCTGACTTGCCGTGCTACTCGCACTGTCTGCGGCACCGCGCCTAGCCTCAACCGCAAATCTTCGATTTGCTGGGTCGTGTTTGCCGCGCTTAGCAGCAACCAGCGCTTGAAACCGTTCGTGGTGAGCCTGTCGAACCATGGACGGCCCGCCCTCATGCCTTGAACGCAGGGCGTTCATCCTTGGCCGCAGCCGGCGAGCCAGGCTCAGGATGAACGCTTGCTGGCGCTTTTCAATCCGGTATCGAGCAATGCCCGCCCTGGGAAGCCTGGCCCGAGCCGGCGGCAATCAGCGGCGCTTCGTAGCGCAGATCGACGGGTGAGGAGTGGGTGTAGTCCCAGGCCAGGAAAGCGACCAGCACGGCCCAGAAGGCAATGCGCAAAGTGGTTTGTTGCGTCATGGTGTGCTGTCCTTTCAGAAGCCGAAGCGCCGGCGAATGCGCAGGCCGAAGATGGTGCCGGCAAAGGCCAGCGGCACCCAGATCCAGCCATGGATGCTGCCGGTGCTGATGCCCGAAAGCATGGCGCCGACATTGCAGCCAAACGCCAGACGCGAGCTGTAGCCCAGCACCAGGCCGGCGACCAGGGCCACCACCCATTGGGTGCCGCTGAGTGCCTTGGCCGAGGGCGGCTTGTTGGCCGCGACCCACAGCGCGCCGGCCAGAATGCCGATGTTGGTGATGCTGGTGACGTCGAGCAGCACGGTTTCCTGCAGGCGCGCGGCATTGCCGGGCTGGCTCCAGAACCAGTTCTGCGCGAGATCGACCGCGCCCGTGGCGCTGGCCACTTTCGCCGCCCACAGGCCAAAGCCATAGACCACGCCCCAGGGCTGGCCCGCAATCACCAGATTGGCCGTGGCCAGAATGGCCAGCAGCACCGCGCCCAGCACCCACTTGCGCTGCCACAGCGGCTGCGTCGCACGCTGCAGCTTGGCATTGGCCTGGGCCACATACCAGCGCACGCCCACGGCGACC
>JBBKVU010000073.1:0-4883 GCA_037968595.1 Comamonas sp. | reverse complement strand
GCGGCCGAGATGCCGCCGCCCAGCCCGCCCTGCGACATGTTCTGCATCAGCATCAGCACGGGCACGACCACGGCGACGCCGGCCAGCACATCGGTGCCGAGCTTGGCCAGAAACCACATCTCGATCAAACCGGTCGATGCCTGGGCCAGCATCATCAGCATGTTGGGCCAGCTCATGCGCAGAATCGTCGGCAGCACGGGGTCGTGCAGCATGGCGCGCACGCGCGGGCTGGCGGGCGGCATGCGAGGTGCCAGCAGCGGGTCGGCATTCATGGGAAGTTTTCCTGATTAATTTGCATATGCAATTGTTGCAGATGCAATATATCACGCCAAAGCTCCCCTCCACGGCAGGGACACGCTGGCATCCCTGACGCAAGCGTGTCGCGCGGCGCCGACCTGCAAACCGGGGCCGGCGCCTGGAATCCGCGGCCTATTTGACGGCCGCGATGGCGTCCAGCGTCTTCTGGCCGAACTTGGTTGCGAACTGCTTGTAGGCCGGGGCCAGCGCGGCGCGGAAGGCGGCGCTGTCGACATCGGTCACCACCTGCACGCCATGGCGCTTGATTTCCTCGACGCCACTCTTTTCGACATCGTCGACGAACTTGCGCGAGGCCAGGCTGCCGGCGCGCGCGCCGTCGGCAAAGGCCTTCTTCTGGGCATCGTTGAGGCCGGACCAGACCGAGGGCGAGACGATGAGCACCATGGGCGCGTAGACATGGCTGGTCAGCGACAGGTACTTCTGCACCTGCCACAGCTTTGCGGAGGTGAACACCGAGACCGGGTTTTCCTGGCCGTCAATGGTGCCCTGCTGCAGCGCGCCAATGACTTCGGGCCAGGACATGGGCGTGGGCGACATGCCCAGTTGGCGGAAGGCGGTGATATGGGTCTGGTTCTCGGTCACGCGGATCTTCAGCCCCTGGGCGTCCGCGGGCTTGACCACCGGGCGCTTGTTGTTGGACAGGTGGCGAAAGCCCTGCTCGCCCCAGGCCAGCGCGATCAGGCCGCGGGCGCGGAACTTGGCCAGCAGGTCTTCGCCGATCTTGCCGTCGAGCACGGCGCGCGCATGGGCGGTGTCGCGGAACAGGAAAGGCACATCCATCACGCCGGCGTCGGGCACGAAGTTGCTCACCGCGCCATTCGAGACCACGACGGCCTCGACCGTGCCCAGCGTCAGGCCTTCGATCAGCTCGCGCTCGCCGCCCAACGCGCTGGACGCGAAATGCTTGAACTTGAAGGCGTTGCTGGTGGACTTCTCGACGGCTTCGGCCCAGGCCAGCGCGCCGGCGCCGAAGTGCGAATTCTGTGCCAGCGCATAGCCGATCTTGATCTCGCGCGCCTGCTGCGCGCCCACCTGGGCGCAAAGTCCCAGCCCGGTGGCGGCAGCAAGAGCAAGGGCGGAACGGCGAGTGAGGGTCATGGATGTCTCCTGGTTGTCGATGTCATGGTGCGCAGGGGCGCGCGGACCTATGGTCTCTCGGACTGCAGAAGATAAACCGCTCTCAGGCAAAAAATCCTTTTAATGCGCGATTTTTCCAACGCGGTTGCGATATTCCGCAGCGCTGTTCGAACGCGGGCGGGCCCGGCCGCAGCCCACGCCGGTTTGCCCAAGCTTGCCACCGGCGGCGTTGACCCAGCGCATGCCGTAGTACAGCTGCTGCGGCACCGGCGCGCCAAGGCGCGGGGACTGGATCAGCGCTGGTGGCCTGGTTCTTGCGATCCATGGGGCGTCGTTGCCCGCTGCCGCGCGGCCCCGCCCCGGATTGGTGCAAAAGGGTCGCGCTTATGTCACCACTGGCCCGGTTTGGCGCTTATGCTGGAGCCGCCGCAAAGAGATGACGGCACGCGATGTCCTTCCAAGAGCCCACAAGAGGTATGTACATGAATCACACCCCCCCTGCATCGCGCCCCGCCTGGCGCCTCACCGCCACGACGCTGGCTTCGCTGCTGCTGCTGTCCGCCTGCGGCGGCAGTGACAATGTCGACATCGGCAGCGGCACGCCAGACTCCGCCTGTGCTGTCGTCAGCAATACCGGCTCGGTGGTCGTCGGCTCCGGCTTGCCGGGTGATCCCGCAGCGCCGGAACCCGCCTCGGGCTATCGCCTGGGCAAGACGGCTGTCCATGCCAAGCAGTACATGGTGTCCACGGCCAATCCGTTGGCTTCGCGCGCCGGCTGCGATGTGCTCAAGGCCGGCGGCTCGGCGGTCGATGCCGCCGTGGCGGTGCAGATGGTGCTGGGCCTGGTGGAGCCGCAATCCTCGGGTCTGGGCGGCGGTGCCTTCATGCTGCATTACGATGCCACGAAAAAGAAGGTCCAGGCCTATGACGGCCGCGAAACCGCGCCGGCTGCGGCCACGGCAAATTACCTGCGCTGGGTCAGCGATGCCGACCGCACCGCGCCCCAGCCCGGAGGCGCCCGCGCCAGCGGCCGCTCCATCGGCACGCCCGGCGCGGTGCGCATGCTGGAGATGGCGCACCAGGACCATGGCAAGCTCGCATGGAAGGGCCTGTTCGGCTCCGCCGAGCAACTGGCCGCCAGCGGCTTCCAGATCAGCGGCCGAATGGCCAGCGCGATTGCCGGGGCAACCACCGGCCTGTCGCGCGATCCCGAGGCCCTGGCCTATTTCTTCAACGCCGACGGCAGTCCCAAGGCCCTGGGCACGACCATCAAGAATCCGGCCTACGCGACCACGCTCAAGACCATTGCCGAGGGCGGAGCCAATGCGTTCTATACCGGGCCCGTGGCCCAGGGCATAGTCAACAAGATCAAGGTCAGCAGCGGCGGCACGCCGGCCGTGGCCATCACGCCCGGCCTGACGGAGCTCAGCGATCTCGCCGGCTACCAGGCCAAGCGCCGCGACCCGGTCTGCACCACCTACCGCGCCTACTGGGTCTGCGGCATGTCGCCGCCGTCCTCGGGCGGCATTGCCGTGGCCTCGGCGCTGGGCATTCTGGAGAACTTCGATCTGGCAAGCCACAAGCCCACCGCCATCGATATCGAAGGCGGCAAGCCCACGGTGATGGGCGTGCACCTGGTCAGTGAAGCCGAGCGCCTGGCCTATGCCGACCGCGACAAGTACGTTGCCGACACCGACTTCGTGTCGCTACCCGGCGGCTCGCCGGCCATGATGCTGGACAAGACCTATCTGCGCAATCGCGCGGCCTTGATCAGCACCACCAAGAGCATGGGAACGGCCGTCGCCGGCGACTTCGGCAGCGCGCCCGCGGGTCTGCGGCTGATCGAGGAACGCGGCACCACGCACTTCACCATTGTCGACAAGCAGGGCAATGCGGTGGTGATGACCACCACGGTGGAGGCCGGCATGGGCTCCTTCCACATGACCCAGGGCTTTCTGCTCAACAACCAGCTCACCGACTTCTCCGACACGCCTACCGACGCCACCGGCGCGCTGGTCGCGAATCGCGTCGAAGCCGGCAAGCGCCCGCGCAGCTCCATGGCCCCGACCCTGGTGTTCCACAAGGCCGCGGACGGCAGCATGGGCGAGTTCCTGATGGGCACGGGCTCGCCCGGTGGCGGCACCATCATCCAGTATGTCGTCAAGACCGTCGTGGGCGCGCTGGACTGGGGACTGGATGCGCAGCAGGCCACGTCGCTGGTGGATTTCGGCGCCAGCAACAGCGCGACCACGTCGCTGGGCGGCGAGCATCCGAACATCAATGCAGCCAACGGCGGCGTCAACGACCCGCTGATCACCGGCCTGATCGGCCTGGGTCACAGGGTGTCCACCAGTGCGCAGTCCAGCGGCATCAGCACCATCATGCGGGTGCAGCGCAACGGCCAGAGCGTGCTGCAGGGTGGCGCCGACCCACGCCGTGAAGGCGTGGTGCTGGGAGACACCTTCCAGCCCTGAGCCCACCCGGGTCAGAAATGAAAACGCCGGCCGCGAGAACATCGCGGCCGGCGTTTTTTCATGGCGCCAGCGGCGCCGCGCTCAACAGGTCGTCACCAGCGCACGCCAAACGTGCTTTCGAGTTCCGCCACCTGGGCCGGCGTGAGCGGGGCAGGGCGCGGCGCCAGCATCAGCCACAGCCGCGCGGTTTCCTCGAGTTCTTCCAGCGCATGGCCGGCGCGCGTCACGCTGTCGGCCCAGACCACGGGGCCCAGGCGTTCGAGCAGCACGCCGCGGACTTCGCCGGCAATGGCCGCGACCTGCTCGGCAACGCTGGGCGCACCGGGGCGCGCATAGGCAATCAGCGGCACGCGGCCGATCTTCATCACCTGGTAGGGCGTGATCGGCGGCAGCACCGCGTCGGGCGCGGCGACGCCGGCCAGCGTCAGCGCGACCAGGTGCGTGGAGTGGGTGTGCAGCACGCAGCGCGCCTGGGCGTTGCGCTGGTAGATGCCGCGGTGCAGGGCCAGCGTCTTCGACGGCTTGTCGCCAGAGAGCCACTCGTTGTCGGCACTGACCTTGGCCAGGCGCGCGGGCTCGAGCTTTCCCAGGCAGGCGTCGGTGGGCGTGATCAGCCAGCCGTCGGCCAGGCGCGCGCTGATGTTGCCCGCGGTGCCGGTGGTGTAGCCGCGCGCATGCAGGCTGGCACCGACTTCGCAGATTTCCTCGCGCAGCCGCGCTTCGCTGTCCTGTGCGGCCATCATGCGCCGGCTCCATCGAGGTGCCTGAGCGCCTTGTCGAAGAAGTCCTCGCTGCCGAAGTTGCCCGACTTGAGCACCACGGCCAGCGGCTGGTCATCGCCCAGCGACTGCGTCTCGGGCACGCCGGGATCGATCTGCCGGCCTATGCGCAACGCCTGCAGTTCCAGCGCCTGGATGACCGCGCCCGATGTCTCGCCGCCGGCCACCACGAAGCGGCGCGTTCCCGCAGCGCGCAGCCGCGCCGCGACCTGGCCCAGCGCTTGCTCGATCAGCG
>JBBKVU010000072.1:0-19695 GCA_037968595.1 Comamonas sp. | reverse complement strand
GGCCGCTGCCAGTCGTGCTGCTCGAGCAGCGCATCGCCATACAGGGCCTGCCAGCGCGCGAGCCAGGGCGCGGCATCGGCTTGCGGCCCGCCACCGGCGAGCAGCAGCACCTGCGCAGGGAAAGAGGAAGTCGCGAACACCGGCATCACATCTTCTGGATGCGATCCACCATCTCGCGCGCGAACTCGATGAACGCCTTGCTGCCCTTGGCCGAGGGGTCGAAGACCACGCCGGGAACGCCGTAGCTCGGCGCTTCGGCCAGGCGCACATTGCGCGGAATCACGGTGTTGAACACCTTGTCGCCGAAATGGTCCTTGAGCTGGTCGCTGACCTGCTGCTGCAGCGTGGTGCGGGTATCGAACATCACGCGCAGCAGACCGATGATCTGCAGGTCGGGGTTCAGATTGGCATGCACCTGCTTGATGGTGTTGACCAGGTCGGTCAGGCCTTCCAGCGCGAAGTATTCGCACTGCATGGGCACGACCACGCCGTTGGCCGCGCACAGGCCGTTGAGCGTGAGCATGGACAGGCTGGGCGGGCAGTCGATCAGCACGAAATCGTAGTCGGCGTCGACGGCCGCGAGCGCGCCCTTGAGGCGCTTGTCGCGGCGCTCCAGCGCCACCAGCTCGATCTCGGCGCCCGTGAGCTCGCGGTTGGCGCCCAGCACGTGGTAGCCGACCTTCTCGGAGAACACCGCCGCCTCCTTGACCGAGGCGTTCTCGAGCAGCACGTCGTAGACCGTGAGCTCGAGGCTGCGCTTGTCCACGCCCGAACCCATGGTCGCATTGCCCTGCGGGTCCATGTCGATCAGCAGCACACGCTGGCCGATCTTGGCCAGGCCCGCAGCCAGGTTCACGCAGGTAGTGGTTTTGCCGACGCCACCTTTTTGGTTGGCAATACAGAAAATCTTGGCCATAGGGCTTTCGGATAACTTATTTGGAAATGGCCAGCTTGATGCCAAAGCCGATGAGGAAAGTGCCCGCCGTCTTCTCGAGCGCCTGCACGATGCGCGGACTGGCGCGCAGACGGTCGGCCAGGAAGTGCGTCAGCAGCACGACGGTCAGGGAATAGAGAAAGGTCAGCGCCGCGACGGTCACCGCCATCACCGCAAAGGTGCTCAGTCCCTGGTGCGTCGCCGGATCGACAAACAGCGGGAAGAACGCCATGTAGAAAACAATGGCCTTGGGATTGAGCAAGGTGATCAGCGCGCCCTGGCGGAAATAGTGGTGCGGCTGCATCCTGAGCACCGGCTGGCTGCCCGGCCTGGCCAGCAGCATGCGGCAACCCAGCCAGGCCAGATAGGCCGCGCCCAGCCATTGCAGCGCGGCAAAGGCCATGGGGTGGGCGGCCAGCAGCGCCGCCATGCCCGCCACCGCCAGCCACATCAACAGCTGATCGGCGGCAATGACGCCGCCGCAGGCCGCCATGCCGGAGCGGATTCCGCCCTGCCCGGTCGACGTGATCAGCGCCAGATTGCCGGGACCGGGAATCGCCAGGAACAGAATGATGGCCGCGACGAACGCGCCGTAATCAGCAACGCCAAACATGATTTCCCCGGCAACAAAAGTCTGCAGTTTATGCGAGACGCGTGCAAAGCACCCGTATCGACAACCCCGCGTGCCCGGACCCAGGGGATTAGACGGCGCGCATCCAGACGATGCAGCGCTCGGCATCGAGCGCCGGCACCTGCAGTTGTTCCACGTGAAACACGTGCACATCGGCGGGCAGCGCGGCGATTTCCTCGGCCGGATGCTTGCCCTTCATCGCGAACCAGACGCCGTCAGCGGCCAGCGCCGAACGCGACCATTGGGTGAAGTCGGGCAGCGAGGCAAACGCGCGGCAGCTGATCACATCATAGGGCGTGGTCAGCGATTCGACGCGCGCATGGATGCCGCGCAGATTGCGCAGCTTGAGGCTGACCGCGGCCTGTTGGATGAACGCCGCCTTCTTCGCCACGGTGTCGACGCAGCTGACGTCCACGTCCGGGCAGCAGATCGCAAACACCACGCCGGGCAGTCCGCCGCCCGAGCCGACATCGAGCAGCGGCGTGCGCGCGCCTTCGGCGCGCGGCAGCTTCTGCACATGCTTTTGCAGCGGCGGGACGGCCGCCAGGCTGTCAAGCAGATGGTGGCTCAGCATTTCCTGCGGATCGCGCACCGCCGTGAGGTTGTAGACCTTGTTCCACTTCTGCAGCAGCGCGAGAAAATCAAGCAGCAGGTCGACCTGGGTGACGCTCAGTTCAAGGCCGAGCTTGGCAATGCCCTGCTCCAGCGCGGGTCGCAGCGCGGCGCTCATGCGGCCTCTCCCTTGGTCGCCGGCGTGGCCCGCGTGAAGCCGCGGAAACCGCCTCTCTTCAGATGCACCATCAGCAGCGAAATCGTTGCCGGCGTGATGCCCGAAATGCGCGAGGCCTGACCCAGGGTTTCGGGGCGGTGCTTCTGCAGCGTCTGGCGGGCTTCAAAGGAAAGCGCCGTGACCTGCAGGTAGTCGAGGTCGGCCGGCAGCCGCTGGTGCTCGAGATGCGCGGCGCGTTCGACTTCGTCCTTCTGCCGGTCGATGTAGCCCGAGTACTTGGCGGCGATCTCGACCTGCTCAATCACCGAGTCGCTCAGGTCGCCCAGGGTTTCACGTGAAACATCGGTCGAGACGTACTTGCCGTTGTCGAGGCTCACCAGCTGTGGATAACTCACGTCGGGCCGGCGCAGCAGCTCGAACAGGCTGTATTCGTGTTCGATGGCCTTGCCGAGCACGCGCGCGGATTCCTCGGCCGGCAGGTTGCGCGGACTGACCCAGGTCGATTTGAGGCGCTGGGTCTCGCGCTCCACCGCCTCGCGCTTGCGGCTGAAGGCTTCCCAGCGTGCGTCGTCGACCAGGCCCAGGCGCCGGCCGGTTTCGGTCAGGCGCATGTCGGCGTTGTCTTCGCGCAGCTGCAGACGGAACTCGGCGCGGCTGGTGAACATGCGGTAGGGCTCGGTCACGCCCTTGGTGATCAGGTCGTCGACCAGCACGCCCAGATAGGCTTCGTCGCGGCCCGGCGTCCAGGGTGCATCGCCGCGCGCCTGCAGCGCCGCGTTCAGGCCGGCAAACAGGCCCTGGGCCGCGGCCTCTTCGTAGCCCGTGGTGCCGTTGATCTGCCCCGCGAAGAACAGGCCGTTGATCTGCTTGGTCTCGAAGCTGGCCTTGAGCGAGCGCGGATCGAAGTAGTCGTACTCGATGGCATAGCCGGGGCGCAGGATGTGGGCGTTCTCCAGGCCCTTCATCGAGCGCACCAGTTCGTACTGGATGTCGAACGGCAGGCTGGTCGAGATGCCGTTGGGGTAGTACTCGTGCGTGGTCAGGCCTTCGGGCTCGAGAAAGATCTGGTGGCTGTCCTTGTCGGCAAAGCGGTTGATCTTGTCTTCGACGCTGGGGCAGTAGCGCGGGCCCACGCCTTCGATCTTGCCGGTGAACATCGGGCTGCGGTCGAAGCCCGAGCGGATGATGTCGTGCGTGCGCTGGTTGGTGTGGGTGACCCAGCAAGGCATCTGCTGCGGGTGCATGCTGGCCTTGCCCATGTAGCTGAACACCGGCAGTTCACCTTCGTTGATGCCGCCCGGCATGCCGTCGCCGGGCTGCTCCTCGCACTGCGAGAAGTCGATGCTGCGGCCGTCGATGCGCGGCGGCGTGCCGGTCTTGAGCCGGCCCTGGGGCAGCTGCAATTCCTTCAGACGCGCCGACAGGCTCACCGCCGGCGGATCGCCCGCGCGGCCGGCCGCGT
The DNA here is from genome assembly GCA_037968595.1 of Comamonas sp. Classification (GTDB taxonomy): domain Bacteria; phylum Pseudomonadota; class Gammaproteobacteria; order Burkholderiales; family Burkholderiaceae_C; genus Comamonas. The sequence continues at coordinate 15,938 of JBBKVU010000072.1, read as the reverse complement.
AGTTGTTCAGTCCGACATGGATCTTGCCGTCGAGGAAAGTGCCGGCCGTGAGCACCACGGCGCGCGCGCGAAAGCGTATGCCGACCTGTGTCACCGCGCCGACCACGCGGTCGCCTTCGACCATCAGGTCGTCGACCGCCTGCTGGAACAGCCACAGATTGGGCTGGTTCTCGAGCATGCGGCGGATCGCGGCCTTGTAGAGAATGCGGTCGGCCTGGGCGCGGGTGGCGCGCACCGCCGGGCCCTTGGAGCTGTTGAGAATGCGGAACTGTATGCCGCCCTCGTCCGTGGCCAGCGCCATCGCGCCGCCCAGCGCATCGACTTCCTTGACCAGATGGCCCTTGCCTATGCCGCCGATCGACGGGTTGCAGCTCATCTGGCCCAGCGTCTCGATGTTGTGGGTCAGCAGCAGCGTCTTGCTGCCCATGCGCGCGGCCGCCAGCGCCGCCTCGGTGCCGGCGTGGCCTCCGCCGACGACGATGACATCAAATTCTTGGGGATACAACATGCAATAGCTCCGGGGGCCGGTGCTTCGATCACCGCCCCAATCTGTACGCAGCGCGCCTGCGCCGGCCCGCGCCACGGATGACCCCTGTAGCCATCCTTGCGGGAGAACCGGTAATTTTCCCACTTTTGCGTGTTTTTCGCCGCTTGACCCCAGGCCACCACGCGAACAGTCGGGAAACCGGCCCACGCCGCGCCGGCGGCAGCCGCGTTAGCATGGGGTCGTTACCACTTCACTTGACTCACACCATGAAGCTTTACTACAGCCCCGGCGCCTGTTCGCTGTCGCCCCAGATCGTGCTGCAGGAATCGGGCCTGGCCTACGAGCCCGTGCTGGCCAGCACCAAGACCCACCAGCTCGCCGACGGCACCGATTACTACAGCATCAATCCGCTGGGCTATGTGCCCCTGCTGGAACTCGACAACGGCGCGCGCCTGCACGAAGGCCCGGCCATCGTCCAGTACATCGCCGATCAGGTTCCCGGGAAGAACCTTGCTCCGGCCAACGGCAGCTTCGAGCGCTACAAGCTGCAGGAATGGCTCAACTTCATAGGCACCGAAATCCACAAGGGCTTCGGTCCGCTGTTCAAGCCGACCACGCCCGAGAACTACAAGCCGATCGCGCTCGAGGCGCTGACCAAGCGTCTGCAATGGGTCGATGAACAGCTGGCCGGCAAGAGCTATCTGCTGGGCGAGCAGTTCAGCGTTGCCGACGCCTACCTCTACACCGTTTCGCGCTGGGCCGGTTTCGTCGGCCTCGACCTGTCGGGCATGGCCAACATCCTGGCCTTCCAGCAGCGCATGGCGCAGCGGCCTGCGGTGCAGGCAGCGCTGAAGATCGAAGGGCAGAAGTAGCCATTGTCTTGAGGGCGGGCCCTGTCCCCTTCGAGGCGGCCGGCCAGACAAGCTCAGGGTGAACTGTCCGTAGCCGTTCGCCCTGAGCGGGGTCAGCGAGCCAAGGTCTCGCCAGGCGTCAAGAAGAAACCGCGGGCCTTGAAATCCCGTTCGCCCTGAGCTTGTCGAAGAGTGAACGGCCGGTCCTCGGAAACGCGGCCGCTGGCACCCAACCTTGACCCAAGGTAAACGTCAGCTGCAGAAGCCGCTGCTGTTCCACGTGAAACATGGCTGCGGCTGTTTACAGCAGATCGCATACCGTTACCGCCAGCGCGGGCGGGCCAGGTCTGCTAAGGTTTTTGCTTACCTGAACAGCCAGAAAGCACTTCATGCCTACCTTGTTCGATCCCCTGCGCGCCGGCAAGCTGCAACTGCCCAACCGCATCGCCATGGCTCCGCTGACGCGCAATCGCGCGCCCGATGCCATCCCCACGGAACTGATGGCCACACATTACGCCCAGCGCGCCAGCGCCGGGCTGCTGATCAGCGAAGCCACGGCCATCAGCCAGCAGGGCCAGGGCTACTCGGATGTTCCAGGCCTCTATGGCTCGGAACAGCTCGAAGGCTGGAAGCGCGTTACCGACGCCGTGCACGAGGCCGGCGGGCGCATCGTGACCCAGCTGTGGCATGTGGGCCGGATCTCGCATGAACTGCTGCAGCCGGGCCACCGCGCGCCCGTGGCGCCCTCGGCAATCACCGCCAAGGCCAAGACCTACCTGATAGACCCGGAGACCGGCAAGGGCCGTTTCGTGCCCACCTCTGCGCCGCGCGCGCTGCTGGCCTCCGAGCTGCCCGAAATTGTCCACAGCTTTGTTGCCGCGGCGCGCAATGCCGTGCAGGGCGCGGGCTTCGACGGCATTGAAATCCATGCGGCCAACGGCTATCTGCTGGACCAGTTTCTCAAGACCGGCGCCAACCACCGCGGCGACGACTACGGCGGCAGCATACCCAACCGCGCGCGCCTGCTGCTCGAAGTGACGCGGGCGATTGCCGATGCGATAGGCGGCGGGCGCATGGGCATACGCCTGTCGCCCGTGACGCCGGCCAACGACATCGTCGACGCCGACCCGCAGCCGCTGTTCGAGCATGTGGTGCGCGAACTGGCAAAGCTGAACCTGGCCTATATCCACATCATCGAAGGCGCGACCGGCGGCCCGCGCGATCTGCCCGAACGCCCCTTCGACTACCCCGCCCTGCACTCGGCCTACCGCATGGCCGGCGGCGAGGGCGCCTGGATGGTCAACAATGGCTACGACCGCGCCAGCGCGATGCAGGCCGTGGCCAACGGCTATGCCGACATCGTGGCCTTCGGCAAGCCCTTCATTTCCAACCCCGATCTGGTGCGCCGTATGCACGACAACCTGCCGCTCGCGCCCTGGGACCAGGACCGCTTCTATGGCGGCGGTGCAGAAGGCTATACCGACTACCCGCGCTACAACCCGCAGGCCGCGTAGCAGACCGCCCCTCCAGAAACAAAAAAACCCATGGCCTCGCGGCCATGGGTTTTTTGCAAAGCATCCTGACTCAGGCGCTGATGCGTGGCCGGCGCGGCGCCGGAGCCGCCAGCGAAGGCTCGACCGGCGCTGCCACCTGGCCCTGGCGCGCGCCATAGCCTACGGCGGCACGCATCATGCCGTTGTCGTCCGCGAGGCGGAACTGGCTGACCACCTGGGCCAGCCGCGCCGCCTGCTCGCGCAGCGATTGCGCCGCGGCCGCCGACTCTTCGACCAGAGCGGCGTTCTGCTGCGTCATGCGGTCGATGTCGCCCACGGCCTGGTTCACCTGGCCAATGCCCGACGATTGCTCGCCCGATGCGGCCGTGATCTCGCCAATGATGTCGCCCACGCGCTGCACGCTGCTGACGATTTCCTGCATCGCCTTGCCCGCGTCCTCGACCTGGCGCACGCCGCCGCCCACGGCCTGTTCGCTGCTCTGGATCAGACCCTTGATCTCGCTGGCCGCCTGGGCCGAGCGCTGCGCCAGATTGCGCACTTCACCGGCCACCACCGCGAAGCCGCGGCCCTGCTCGCCCGCACGCGCGGCCTCGACGGCGGCGTTCAGTGCCAGGATGTTGGTCTGGAAGGCAATCGAGTCGATCAGGCCGATGATGTCGCCGATCTTGCGGCTCGAGGCCGTGATCTCGTGCATGCTGACCACGGCCTGCTGCACGATCTTGCCGCCTTGCGTGGCCGTGCCAGAGGCCGAAGCCGAGAGCTGGTTGGCCAGTTGCGAGGACGAAGCGGTCTGCTGCACGGTCGACGTCAGCTGCGACAGCGACGCCACGGTCTGCTGCAGGTTGCTGGCCGTCTGTTCGGTACGCGCCGACAGATCTTCGTTGCCCGAGGCAATTTCCTGGCTGGCGGTGGCAATGCTGCCGCTGGCGTCGCGCACCTGGCGCACCATCGAGCCCAGGCCGTTTTGCATTTCCTCGAGCGCGCGCTGCAGGTCGGCGACTTCGTCGCGGCCTATCACTTCGGTGCGCTGCGACAGATCGCCTTGCGCAATCGCCAGCGTGGTCTGGCGCACGCGCTCCAGCGGACGGCAGATGGACACCATGTTCAGCAGCGTCAGCGGCACGACCAGCAGGATGGCGATCAGCACCGCCAGCACGAACAGCCATTGGGTCTGCGTAGCCACGGCCTGCTCCTGGGCGACGAGGTCGTCGACCTGGGCGTTGAGCAGCTTCTCGAGTTCGACCATCTGCTTGTCGGCTTCGGCAAACTCGGCCATGGCGTTGGCGCCCATGCGGTTGGCAATGGTCGCGGTGTCGTAGCCGCCCGCTTCCAGCTGGCGCGCCACATGCGCGAACTTCTGGCTGTAGCTGTCCAGACGCACCAGCACGGTCTTGACCAGCGCGTTGTCCGCGTCGTCCTCGCCGAGCAGGAAGCGCCCGCCAATGGTCTTGGCCGACTCCAGGCCCTTGGTCCATTCCGCGCGCGCCTTGGCCACCGCCTCGGGACGCTCGTACTGGATGATCATGTCCTTTTCCGCCAGGCGCACATCCGACATGGACTTGCGCATGTCGACCAGATGCCGCAGCTTGGTGTGCGACTGGTCAATGAATTGCTGGCTCATGTCGTGGATGCGCAGCATCCCCCACATACCCGCGCCTCCCAGAAGCGCCAGCAGCGTGAGCACCATTACTATCGCGCCAATCATCCGCACCCGGATGGTGAGCATCCGCATGAGCACCAAAACATTCATGATCTATCGTCCTCTTCACTGACAAGCAAATTGCAGGAGAAACATTGTGCACCAGCACAAACAAAATGTTGCAGTTTGCCAGAGGTGGGTGAAAACGCTCGATAGATCAGCAGGTATATGTGCGCTCTTTTAGCAGCAAAGCCATCGCGTTAAGCGAGTTCAAGGCCGGCGCAGCGCCGGATTCCTGAGCCCGGCGCCAGGCGCGCGCGCGCTGTGGATAACTTTTGCACTTGACCTTGCCATGATGTTAAGGTTCATGATGCGTTCATGGCCCATCCGGCGCCAGAAGTTATCCACAGGAGTGAACCAGCATGCAACATGTATTCGAAGTCCAGGGAATGACCTGCGGCCATTGCGAGAAGTCCGTGACCCAGGCGCTGCAGCGCACCGACGCCCAGGCCAGCGTGCGCATAGACCGCGCGCAAAACCGGGTCGAAGTCGAGAGCACGGCCGAGCGCGGCGCGCTGCAGGCGGCCATAGAGGAAGAAGGCTACAAGGTCGGCTGAAGGCGGGCCGCGGGCGCGGCAGGCCGCGCTTGCCCACACCCATCCCACAACTCTTCACCAAAGTTATCCACATGGCGCCCACACCGTCTTCCACAACGCAATGGCCGGTGGCCATAGGCGAAGCCGCGCGCCGCGCGGGCGTGTCGGCGCGCATGCTGCGCCATTACGAAAGCCTGGGTCTGCTGCCGCATGTGGCGCGCAGCGAGAGCGGCTACCGCCAGTACAGCGCCGCCGATGTGCATGCGCTGCGCTTCATACGCCGCAGCCGCGACCTGGGCTTCTCGATCGAGGAAATCACCACGCTGCTGGGCCTGTGGCAGGACCAGGAGCGCACCAGCGCCAGCGTCAAGCAGATCGCCCAGACGCACATCGCCAGCCTCGCGCAGCGCATTGCCGCGATGCAGGCCATGCAGCGCAGCCTGCAGTCGCTGGTGCAGTGCTGCCATGGAGACGACAGGCCCGACTGCCCCATCCTGGATGATCTGGCGGCGGCGGACGAGGTGTCTGGGACGGAGCGCTTGGCGTGAGGCGTGTCCTTTCTTTAGGACAGAACGTTCATGGTTAGACCCTTCGACAGGCTCAGGGCGAGCGGGTTTCCTGCGTTCGTGGTGAGCTCAGGGCGAGCGGGTTTCTGCCGTTCGTGGTGAGCTTGGCTGGGCGCCCCCGTCGAACCATGAATGGCCTGTCCTCCAGTCACCGCCGCAACACTCCCGCCAGCAGCGTCCTCAGACAATGCTCCGCCACCTCCTGCGGCGAATACTCCCCTCCCGGTTGATACCAGCGTCCGATCCAGCTGAGCGCCCCGCCAATCACAAATGCGGTCATCTTGGGATCGCAGGGCGCGAGGCTGCCCTCCTCCACCCCCTGGGCCACGAGGCGGCGGAACTCGTGGTCTATTTCCGCCTTGATGCGCCGCAGCTCGGCGCGGTTGGGCGCTGAAATCTGCTCCTCGCCGACGCGTATCAGACACATGCCGAAGTCCTGCGTGACGATGCGCGCATAGACCTGCATGCAGGCCGTGAGCTGGTCCAGTGCCGAGCCGCCCGCGCTGCGTGACACCTCGATGCCGTCAAGCATCAGCTGCAGGCCCTGGCGCACGCAGCCCAGCAGGATCTCCTCCTTGTTCTTCACGTAGTAGTACAGCGTCGGCTTGCTCACGCCCAGCCGCGCCGCAATGTCGTCGAGCGACGTTGCATGGAAGCCGCGTTCGTTGAACAGCTGGGCGGCCGCCGACAGCACGGCCTGGCGCTTGGCCTGGCGTTGCTGTGCGCTGTGCTGCGTGGCCGGCCAGAGCGGCTCGTCATCCAGGGCGTCTTCGGAGTGCAAGGAGGGCTTCATCAGTGTTTCCATGGGTGGCGGGAAAGTCCCAATGCCGGGGCCAGAGGTCGCCAACCAGAATCCTACTCGTGAGTAAGTAATTCACGAATCAGTATCCCTCCGGTTCGAACAAACCCGAAGAAGGCCGATGGCGACACACACACCCGGCAGCCCCGCTGCCCCCCTGCTGCAGGTCGACGGCATCACGCTGGCCTTTGGCGGCGTCAAGGCGCTCAACGGCGTGGGCTTTGCCGTGCAGCCCGGCTCGATCACCGCCGTGATAGGCCCCAACGGCGCAGGCAAGACCTCGCTGTTCAACACCATCTCGGGCTTCTACCGCCCGGCCCAGGGCCGCATCCTGTTCGAAGGCCGCGACATCAGCCAGGTGCATGCGCCGCAGCGCGCCAAGCTCGGCCTGGGCCGCAGCTTCCAGAACATCGCGCTGTTCCGCGGCATGACCGTGCTCGACAACATCAAGCTCGGCCGCCACGCGCATCTGAAGACCAATGTGCTGGACGCGCTGTTCTACCTGGGCCGCGCGCGCCGCGAGGAAGCCGCGCTGCGCGCCGACATCGAGGAGCGCATCATCGACTTCCTCGAGATCGACCATATCCGCCACGCGCCGGTATCGGCCCTGCCCTACGGCCTGCAAAAGCGCGTCGAGATGGCGCGCGCCCTGGCCATGCAGCCCAAGGTGCTGATGCTCGACGAGCCCGTCGCCGGCATGAACCGCGAGGAGACCGAGGACATGGCGCGCTTCATTCTCGACGTGCGCGCCGAATGGGGCGTGACGGTGCTGATGGTCGAGCACGATATGGGCATGGTGATGGACCTGTCCGACCATGTCGTGGTGCTCAACTTCGGCCAGGTGATTGCCCAGGGCACGCCGGCACAGGTCCAGGCCGACCCCGAGGTGATTCGCGCCTACCTGGGCTCGGGCGATGTCGGCGACCTGCGCCAGCGCCTGCATGCGGGCCTGAAGAACACGGCCGCCAGCGCCGCCGCGAGCAGCGTCGCAACAAACGCCGTCGGAACAAACGCCGCCGCAACCGGCGGCGTTGGAGTCGCGTGATGGATTGGGCCTATCTGTTTGAAATCAGCCTCACGGGCCTGGCCGGCGGCGGCCTCTATGCGCTGGCCGCGCTGGCCTTTGTCATGGTCTACAAGGCGACGCGCGTGGTCAACATCGCCATCGGTGAAATCCTGATGGTCGGTGCCTACCTGTTCTTCACCTTCTCGGCGAGTTTCGCCCTGCCGCTGTGGCTGGCGATTCCCGCCGCCGTGCTGTGCTGCGGGCTGCTGGGGGCGGTGATCGAACGCACCATCATCCGCCCGCTGCTGGGCGAGCCACCGATCTCGGTGTTCATGGTCACCGTGGGCCTGGCCTCGGTGCTGGTGGGCCTGGTCGAGATGATCTGGACCGCCGACCAGCGCCGCCTGCCCGACTTCATGCCCACCCAGCCGATCATGATCGGCGAGGCGTTTCTCGCGCCCAAGATCTTCTGGGGCGCGGTGATTGCCGTGGTGTTCATTGCCGTCGTGCTGCTGGTGTTCCGCTTCTGGCGCGGCGGCGTGGCGCTGCGCGCCACGGCCTCGGACCAGGCCGCGGCCTACTCCATGGGCATCAACGTGCCGCGCGTGTTCTCGCTGGCCTGGGTGGTCTCGGCCATGATTGCCGCGGTCTCGGGAATCATCGTCGGCTCGATAGGCGGCATCTCCTCGTCGATGGGAATCTTTGGCCTGTCGGTGCTGGTGGTGGTGATCGTCGGCGGCCTCGACAGCGTGCTGGGCGCGCTGATCGGCGGGCTGTTCATCGGCCTGATCGAAGCGCTGGCCGGGGCCTTCCTGGGCGGCGAATACAAGCTGCTGAGCACCTTCATCATGCTGGTGATCGTGCTCATGATCCGCCCCTACGGCCTGTTCGGCACACGCGAAATCGAGAGGTTGTAGCACCATGAGAATCGGCACGCTCAAGCAAAGCTACGTCGCGGACGCAGCACTGTTCGACTCGCGCACGCAGAAGGTCTGGCTTGCCGCGGCGGCCGCACTGCTGTGCATCTTTCCGTTCATGGCCAGCGACTACTGGCTGTACCTCGCCTGCCTGGTGAGCATCAACGTCGCCAGCGCCACCGGGCTCAACATCCTCACTGGCTACACCGGACTCGTCAGCCTGGGCCAGGCGGCGTTCATGGGCCTGGGAGCGTACACCGTGGCCATACTGGAAACGCGGCTGGGAACGCCCTTCTTGCTCAACCTGCTGGCCGGCGGCTTGGTCGCCATGCTCGGCGGCATCGTGGTCGGCATTCCCTCGCTGCGCGTCAAGGGCCTGTACCTGGCGATCGCCACCATCGCCGCCTCGTTCATTGCCCACTTCCTGTTTGCCAACCTCGCGCTCACGGGCGGCACCACCGGCATCTCGATGCCGCCGGCCAAGTTCTTCGGCCTGCCGCTGGAAACCTCGTTCCGGCTCTACTGGGTGATCGTTCCGGTCACGCTGCTGATGCTGCTGGGCGCGGCCAACCTGTTTCGCACGCGCATAGGCCGGGCCTTCATCGCCATCCGCGACCGCGACATCTCGGCCGAGGTGCTGGGCATTCCGCTGCTGCGCTACAAGCTGCTGTCGTTCGGCCTGTCGTCGTTCTACGCCGGCGTGGCCGGCGGCCTCTGGGCCTACTTCTTCCGCGTGGTCACGCCCGAGAGCTTTCCGCTGCTGATGTCGATCTTCTTTCTTGCCGCGATCATCGTCGGCGGCATGGGTTCCATCCTGGGTGCCATCCTCGGCGCGGTCTTCATGACCATGGTGCCCGAGCTGCTCAAGCTGGTGGTCGATCTGCTGCCCGGCGGCAGCGAGCTCACGGTGTTCCTGTCGCCCGTGCGCACCATCATCTTCGGCCTGCTGATCATTGGTTTTCTGGTGTTCGAGCCGCTGGGGCTCGCAGAAGTGTGGCGGCGCATTCGCCGCTTTTTCCACCTGTGGCCTTTCCGCAATTGAGCGGCAGCGCCCTGTCATCGACGAGGAACAACGCATGCAACAGAACCTGACCTCCAAGCGCCGTCGCTCGCTGCTGCTTGCAGCCGGCGCCAGCCTCGCCGCCCCGCTGGCCGCGCAGGCCCAGACCGGCGGCGAAGACATCGTCATCGGCGGCTCGATTCCCATGACCGGCGTGTTTGCCTTCGCCGGCGTGGGCATCAACCTGGGCATAGGCGACTACGTGAAGATGGTCAACGACGCGGGCGGCATCAAGGGCCGCAAGCTGCGCTACGTGCCCGAGGACACGGGCTACAAGGTCGATGTCTCGGTCGCGGCCTACAAGAAGCTCACCAGCCAGAACAAGATCAATCTCTACTACGGCGACTCGACCGGCTTCTCCAAGACCATCAATCCCGAGCTGGACCGCAACGGCGGCATCCTGATGGCCGGCGCCTCGTTTGCCACCGAGCTCAACGACCCGAAAAAGTACCCCAACCAGTTCCTCGTCGGCCCCGACTACACCGAGATGTTCGGCATCCTGCTCAAGCACATCGCCAAGGAAAAGCCGGGCGCCAAGGTGGCCTTTGTCTACTCCGACTCCGAGTTCGGCCGCGATCCCATCGAAGCCAGCGAAGCCCTGGCCAAGCAGCTGGGCCTGACGGTACCCGTCAAGCTGATGACGCCGGCCGGCAGCGTCGACGTTTCCACCGAAGTCATCAAGCTGCGCCGCGCCGCGCCCGACTACACCATCTTCCACGGCTACATCCTCGCGCCCATTCCCGAGTTCATCACCCAGGGCAAGCAGATGGGCATGACCAGCAAGTGGATGGGAACGTTCTGGACCATGGACAGCTCCACGGTCATGAAGATGGGCCCGGCCGGCGACGGCTTCATGGGCGTCATGCCCTACCGCTACTACTACGACACCTCGGCGCCCGCGCCCACGCTCGACAGGATCCGCAAGCTGCGCCCCGAGTACCAGAGCACGGCCTACATGCAGGGCTATCTGGCGGCGATGCTGTTCGTCGAATCCGCCAAACGCTGCCTCGATGCCGGCAAGCCGCTCAACGGCCCGAATCTCAAGGCCGCGCTCAACAGCCTCAAGGACTTCGACACCGGCGGCCTGATCGGCGTGCCGATCACCATCCGCGGCAACTCGATTCCCGTGGGCCGGGTCTACCGCGCCGACATGAAGGCGCAGAAGATGGTGCCGGCCTCGGACTGGATCGCGCTCTGACGCAATGGAAAAAAGCATGACCCGACAGGCCCCGGACCTGGTCCTCGAAGTCAACAACATCGAGGTCATCTACAACAAGGTGGTGCAGGCGCTGCGCGGCCTGTCGCTGGTCGTGCCGCGCGGCGAGATCGTGGCGCTGCTGGGCAGCAACGGCGCGGGCAAGTCAACCACGCTCAAGGCCGTTTCCGGCCTGCTGGCGCTGGAGAACGGCGCACTCGCCAGCGGCAGCATCCTGTTCAACGGCCAGCCGCTGGCGCAGCTCGCGCCGCAGCAGCTGGTGCGCCGCGGCCTGTCGCACGTGATGGAAGGCCGGCGCGTGTTCGAAGACCTCACGGTCGAGGAAAACCTGGTCGCGGCCAGCTATGCGCTCACAGGACGGCCGAACGCCAAGCCCGACTACGACCTGGTCTACAGCTACTTTCCACGCCTGCACGAGCGCCGCAAGGGGCTTGCCGGCTATCTCTCGGGCGGCGAGCAGCAGATGCTGGCCATAGGCCGGGCGCTGATTGCCGAGCCCACGCTGATCCTGCTGGACGAGCCGTCGCTGGGCCTGTCGCCCAAGCTGGTCGAGGACATCTTCGGCATCATCGCGCGCATCAACGCCGAACGCGGCACCTCGATGCTGCTGGTCGAGCAGAACGCCACCGTGGCCCTGGCCGTCGCCCACCGCGGCTACATCATGGAAAACGGCAAGATCGTGATTGACGGCCCGGCCGAACTGCTGGCCGGCGACGCCGACGTGCGCGAGTTCTATCTCGGCATGGGCGGCGCGGGCGAAGCCAAGGGCTTCAAGGACATCAAGCATTACAAGCGCCGCAAGCGCTGGCTTTCCTAGGAATTGTTCCACATGAAACATTCCATCTCCCTGCCCCCTCTTCCAGATCGCACCCTGCCCCAGCAGCTGCGCGAACTCGCCCGCAGCCAGCCCGAACGCATTGCCATCCGGCAAAAGGACTTCGGCATCTGGAAGCCCGTGACCTGGGCCAGCTACTACCAGCGCGCCGGCCACTTCGGCCTGGGGCTGCGGGCGCTGGGCCTGCGCGCGGGCGGCCACATGGGCGTGATTTCCGAGAACCGGCTCGAGTGGGTGCTGGCGCAGATGGGCTGCGGCCTGGTCGCAGGCGTGACCGTGGGCGTCTACCCCACGAGCCCGACCAACGAGGTGGCCTACGTGGTCGCGCACGCGGACATCGCCATCATGGTCTGCGAGGACCAGGAGCAGGTCGACAAGCTGCTGGCCGCGCGCGCCAGCCTGCCGCGCCTCACGCATATCGTGGTCATGGAGACCAAGGGCCTGCGCAGCTACACGCCCGAGGAGCGCCAGCTGATCTCGACCTTTGCCGAAGTCGAGGCGCTGGGCCGCACGGCCTGGGACGCGGGCCAGCATGCCCTCATTGACGAGGCGCTGGCGCAGCAGGCATTCGGCGACATCGCGCTGATGATCTACACCTCGGGCTCGACCGGCAAGCCCAAGGGCGCGATGATTTCCTGGCGCAACATCCACGGCGTGGCACCGGGCATCATCGAACGCCTGCAACTGAGCGCCGAGACGCGTCACCTGTCCTATCTGCCGCTGTGCCATGTGGCCGAGCAGATGCTGACCACCTTCGTGCCCATTTATCTGGGCGCGCAGGTGCACTTCGGCGAGTCGATACGCACCGTGCAGGAAGACCTGCGCGAAGTCGCGCCCAACATGTTCCTGGGCGTGCCGCGCATCTGGGAAAAGATGCATGCCAGCCTGAGCATCAAGCGGCTGGAAACCGGCCGCTGGCAGCGACGGCTGATGGACCGCGCGATCGCCGCCTGCACGCCGCTGGCCGACAAGCCGCGCATGCAGTGGAGCCTGGTCGACAAGCTCACCTATGGCCTCTGGTACTGGCTGGTGCTGCGCGCGCTGCAGAACTTCCTGGGCCTGCGCTGCGTGCAGGTCGCGCTCACCGGCGCGGCGCCGATTCCCGCCGAAGTCGTGCGCTATTTCCGCGTGCTGGGCATTCCGCTGGTCGAGGTCTACGGCCTGACCGAGTCGACGGGCATGGTGCTGGGCCACCGCCTCGACCAGGTCATTCCCGGCACCGTGGGCGAAGCAATCGAGGGCGTCGAGTGGCGGCTGGCCGACAACGGCGAACTGCAGATCCGCGGCGACATGGTGTTTGCGGGCTACTACAACAACCCCGAAGCCACGGCCGCAACGCTGCAGGACGGCTGGCTGCACACCGGAGACGTGGTGCGCGAGCAGCAGGGCCAGCTGAAGATTGTCGACCGCCTGAAAGACATCATGATCACCGCCGGCGGCAAGAACCTCACGCCGTCCGAGATCGAGAACACGATGAAGGCCAGCCCCTATATCAAGGAGTGCGTAATCGTTGCCGAAGGCCGCAAGTTCGTTGCCGCGCTGGTGATGCTCGACGCCGAGACCGTGGGCCAATGGGCGCAGTCGCGGCGCATTCCCTTCACCCATTTCCGCTCGCTGGCCGAGCATCCCGAAGTTCTGGCGCTGATCGATGGCGAGATCGCCGCGGGCAACGAGCGCCTGGCGCAGGTCTCGCAGATACGCAGGTTCCATCTGCTGACCAAGGAGCTGGACCACGACGACGGCGAAGTCACGGCAACGATGAAAGTGCGCCGCGCAAGCATCTACCAAACCTACAGCGCCGACATCGAGGCACTTTACCGCTGACCGCAATGACCACCGACAGCCCTCCTGCTCCTCTTTCCGACGCGCCGCTGCGCGTCGAGCGCGAAGGCGCCATCGTCACGCTGGTCTTCAATCGGCCGCAGGCGCTCAATGCCATCAACGTCGCCATGGCCCAGGCGCTGCTGGCCGCGCTGCAGGACATCGCCGGCGACGCCAGCGTGCGCGCGCTGGTGCTGCGCGGCGAAGGCCGGGCCTTCATGGCCGGCGGTGACCTGGTCACGCTGCAGCGCGACCCGCTGGCCGGCGTCGACGCGCTGCTGGCGCCGCTGAACCAGGCGCTGCTGCTGCTGGCGAATCTCGACGCCCCGGTGATCGCCCAGGTCCAGGGCGCGGCCGCGGGCGCCGGCCTGAGCCTGATGCTGCAGGCCGACTTCGTGCTCGCCGCCGAAGGCGCGCAGTTCAACCTGGCCTACATCAACCTCGGCGCGAGCTGCGATGTGGGCGCGTCCTGGGCCTTGCCACGCTGGGTAGGCCTGCGCCGCGCGCTGGAGATATCGATGCTGGGCGACGCGCTCGACGCATCCCAGGCGCTGCAGATGGGGCTGATCAACCGTGTCCTGCCGACCGCTGAACTGCCAGGCGAAGTCCAGCGTCTGGCAGCGCGGCTGGCCCGGGGCCCGACGCGGGCGCTGGGACATATGCGCCGGCTGATGCGTGGCTCGCTGGAGACAGACCTCCAGACCCAGCTTCACGCAGAATGGCAGGCGTTTCGGGCCTGCGCGCAGACAGACGATCTGCGTGCCGGCATCGATGCATTCTTTCAAAAGCAGCCGGCCCATTTCTCGGGCCGTTGACTGCAAAGTTATCCACAGGCTCAGGAGACAGCAGGCCATGACCACTCGCGAAATTTTCGTCGTCAGCAGCGCACGCACCGCCATAGGCACCTTTGGCGGCAGCTTGAAGGATGTGCCCAACACCCAGCTCGCCACCACCGCCGTCAAGGCCGCGATCGCGCGCTCGGGCCTGGACCCCGAGGCCATTGGCCATGTGGTCATGGGCAATGTGATTCCCACCGATACCAAGGACGCCTATCTCAGCCGCGTCGCGGCCATTGACGCCGGCTGCCCGATAGAGACCCCGGCATTCAACGTCAACCGCCTGTGCGGCTCTGGCCTGCAGGCCATTGTCTCGGCGGCCCAGGCCATCTCGCTGGGCGACTGCGACGTCGCCGTCGGCGGCGGCTCGGAATCGATGAGCCGCGGCCCCTACTTCGACACCGCTGCGCGCTGGGGCGCGCGCATGGGCGACGCCAAGAGCATCGACTACATGCTCGGAATCCTGCACGACCCCTGGCAGAAAATGCACATGGGCATTACCGCCGAAAACGTCGCCGTGCGCTACAAGATCTCCCGCGAGCAGCAGGACCAGCTGGCGCTGCAAAGCCAGCAGCGCGCCGCGGCGGCCATCGAAGCCGGCTACTTCAAGGAACAGATCGTTCCCGTGGAAATTGCCAGCCGCAAGGGCACGGTGCTGTTCGACACCGATGAGCATGTGCGCGCCGCGACCACGCTCGAGGTGCTGGCAGGCATGAAGCCCGCGTTCCAGAAGGATGGCGGCAGCGTCACCGCCGGCAATGCGTCCGGCCTCAACGACGGCGCCGCCGCCGTGGTGCTGGTCGCGGGCGACCGCCTGGCCGGCCTCAACGCCAGGCCCCTGGCCCGCCTCGTGGGCTATGCCCACGCGGGCGTGGATCCCGCCTACATGGGCATAGGCCCGGTACCCGCGACGCAGAAGGTGCTGGCGCGCACCGGCCTGAAGATCACCGACATGGACGTGATCGAAGCCAACGAGGCGTTTGCCGCCCAGGCCTGCGCCGTGATCCAGGAACTGGGTCTGGACCCGGCCAAGGTCAACCCCAACGGCTCGGGCATCTCGCTGGGCCACCCCGTGGGCGCGACCGGCGCCATCATCACCACCAAGGCCATTGCCGAGCTGCAGCGCACGGGCGGACGCTATGCGCTGGTGACAATGTGCATTGGCGGCGGCCAGGGGATTGCGGCGATTTTTGAGCGCGTGTGAATATCGCCCCCACGCTTGCTCGCTTCGCGTAGCTGGGCTGCCCCCCAAGG
This sequence comes from Comamonas sp., assembly GCA_037968595.1. Classification (GTDB taxonomy): domain Bacteria; phylum Pseudomonadota; class Gammaproteobacteria; order Burkholderiales; family Burkholderiaceae_C; genus Comamonas. Next base: position 541 of record JBBKVU010000072.1, on the reverse strand, counting down.
GGGCCCTCCCCGCCTTGGGGCGGCCCGGCGGCGGCTCGTATCGCCCCCACGCTTGCTCGCTTCGCGTAGCTGCGCGCTGGGGGGGCTTTGCCCCCCAGCGCGCCCCGCTCCGGAGTTCGCGTCCAACCGTTCTCCCTGAGCCGGCTTCGGCGGCTCCGTTGAAAGTAATCTGACGGGCTTTGCTCGGATGGAGACGCCCTTCGACAAGCTCAGGGCGAACGGCTATTCGCTCAGGGCGAACGGCCATTTGCTATTCGTGCGGAGCAGCGAAACTGTTTCTTGCCCGTCTGTCTTCGCGGCGCCGTCGACGATTGAACGCCCCGCCAATGCACCCACGTAAAAAGAGCCGCATAAGCGGCTCTTTTGCATGGTGCGGTTCGATCAGAACGGCGCGGATTCCGGATCCGAATCCTCGGGTGCTTCCTTGGGTCCCGTCACGGCCATGGTCTTGCCCTTGGCCGCGGCCAGGCGCACGCCCAGCACTTCGGCCGGCGCGGGCTGCTGCAGCGCGGCCGGCAGGCCCTCCCCCAGCGCCGTGCGG
>JBBKVU010000071.1:0-4339 GCA_037968595.1 Comamonas sp. | reverse complement strand
TGTCCCGGGTGCCGCTTTCGTGGTCGATGATCCCGGCGGCCATGAACAGCGAAGCCTTGAAGGTCGCATGGTTCATGATGTGGAACACGGCAGCCACGGCGGCCAGCGGGCTGTTGAGGCCCAGCAGCAGCGTGATCAGGCCCAGGTGCGAAATCGTCGAATACGCCAGCAGCGCCTTGAGGTCGTTCTGGAACATCGCCAGATAACCGCCCAGCAGCAGCGTGCACAGGCCCGCTCCGCCGACCAGCCAGAACCAGGCTTCGGTGTCGCCGAGCACCGGCCACATGCGCGCCAGCAGGAACACGCCGGCCTTGACCATGGTTGCCGAGTGCAGATAGGCCGACACGGGCGTGGGCGCGGCCATGGCGTGCGGCAGCCAGAAGTGGAAGGGGAACTGCGCGCTCTTGCTCAGCGCGCCCAGCAGGATCAGCACCAGGGCCGTGAGATAGAGATGGTGGTCGCGGATCTGCTGGCCCGCGGCAAGAATGTGATCGAGATCGTAGCTGCCGACGATATGGCCCAGCACCAGCATGCCGGCAAGCATGCACAGCCCGCCCGTGCCGGTGACCGTCATCGCCATGCGCGCGCCCTGGCGCGCATCCTTGCGGTGGTGCCAGTAGCCGATCAGCAGGAACGAGAACAGGCTGGTCAGCTCCCAGAAAAATGCCAGCTGAATGATGTTGCCCGAGAGCACCACGCCCATCATCGCGCCCATGAATGCCAGGAAAAACGCGAAGAAGCGCGGCACGGGGTCGGCGGGCGACATGTAGTAGCGCGCATAAAGCACCACCAGCGAGCCTATGCCCAGCACCAGCATGCAGAACATCCAAGCAAAGCCATCCATGCGCACGATCAGATTCAATCCCAGCGCCGGTATCCACTCGATTTCCTGGCGCAGCACGCCGCCATCGGCGACCTCCGGGAACAGCATGGCCACCTGGATGGCACAGCCCAGCGCAATCAGACCGGCCAGCGTGGACTCGGTATTGCGGGCATTGGTCGGCAATACGGCAGCCAGCAGGCTGCCGAGGAAAGGCAGAATAATGAGGAAGATCAAGGGCATGTGCGTTGCATTTTACGGGCAAGCTGCGTAATTTCGCTATGAAAATCTGAGCATGTTTTCAATTAGGGTCATGGCGCGGACATAAAAAAACCGCCTGAGCGGAATTGGCTGAGGCGGCGGTTTTGCGCGGTTCAAGGACGGGCTGGCGATGGGGCTTTATCTACCCCCTTGATCACGGTGGCGGCGGGGGCGCTGCGGCCTGGAAGTGTGGCGCTGCCCGGAAAATGCTTGCCGTTGACGGTCAGGCCTTCGGCGGAAAACCTGGCGGCCGAGGTGTTTCCCACGCCATGCACCCGCTCGATCAGGTCGGCCCAATCGACAAAGGCGGCTTTCTTGCGCTGGGTGACTATGCGCTGCGAAAGCGCCGGGCCTATGCCCTTGATTGCATCGAGTTCGGCCTGGCTGGCCTGGTTGGCGTCAACGGCTGCAAAAGCGCAGGCCGCGTACAGCAAAGCGGTAATGGTCAGAATTTTCTTCAACATTGCGCCTTCCCTGGTGAGCGTCCGCACTGCGTCTGCGCGAACAGGTGTACGCCAGGCGGAGCATGGCGCTGCGATCACAAGCCCTGTTCAGCGAATCGTAAGGTAGGAAGTTGATTGGCATGCACCTGGGTAAACCCTTGGGTGCATGCCCTTCTTGCGCGAGATCAGAGTTCTTCCACGCGCCGCGCGGGATAGCTGTCCCAGCTCTGGCAACCGGGGCAATGCCAGAAATGCTGGCGTGCCTCGAAGCCGCAGGCCGCGCAGCGGTAGCGCGTCAGCGGCTTGCTGGCATGCTCGAGCGCGCGCTGCACCGCGGGGTGGTGCTCCTCTTCGGCAAACGGTTCATCCGCAAGCCAGCGCGTGGCCGCCACCAGCGACGGCTCCTTGCCCAGGTGGGCCACATAGCGCTGGCGCCCGGGCGCCTGGCTTTCACCGCTCTCGGCATCCAGCGCGACCAGCGCCTGCAGCAGGTCCAGCGAAGGCGTGCGCAGATACTGGGCTTCCAGCCAGGGCTGGATAGTTGCGCCGGGCAGTGCTTTGGCGATCTCGGGCAGCAGCGCCGCGGCCAGGGGCAGGGCGCTGGGGCTTTTCTCGGCCAGCGCCTGCAGCGTGTCCCAGGCCTGGGCGGGCTGGCCCAGGCGCAGCTGCAGCCGCGCCAGATCGATCTGCGGGCGTGCGGCGCTCGGTGCAATCAGCAGTGCCTGCTGGTGCTGCGCCAGCGCGGCTTCGAGCTGGCCGCTTGCGGCCAGGCCATCGGCTTCCTCGCACAGGTAATGCGCCAAGCGCACGCTGAAATCGCCTTGCTGCGCGGTCTGCATGCGCTGGGCAATTTCACCCGCCTGTTTCCAATCGCGCGAGCGCTCGTAGATGGCGAGCAGGGCCAGACGTGCCTCGGCTTCGAAATGCGTGGCCTCCAGCCGGCGCAGCGCATCTTCGGCCCGGTCCAGCAGACCGGCCTTGAGAAAGTCCAGGGCCAGGGCATGCTGGGCGCGGTCGCGGTCCGGGCGGCTCAGATCGCCGCGCGACAGCAGGTGTTCGTGCACGCGCACCGCGCGGTTGTATTCGCCGCGGCGGCGAAACAGGTTGCCCAGCGCAAAGTGCAGCTCCGAGGTATCGGGGTCGTTCTGCACGGCTTCGATGAAGGCGTCGATGGCCTTGTCCTGCTGCTCATTGAGCAGGAAGTTCAGGCCCTTGAAATAGGCTTTGGGGGCGCTGCGGTTTTCGGCGCGTATCTGGCGCGCATCCAGGCGGGAAGCCATCCAGCCGAGCACGAACGCCAGCGGCAGGCCCAGCAAAATCCAGTTGAGATCAAATTCCATGGAGGTCGTGTGGAGGCAGGGAAGGCGCCGGTGGCGTGGCATCGGCCGGCGTGGCTGCGGGTGCCGGCGGCGTTTCAGGCTGGGCCGCACGCTGGGCGGCGCTGCGGTGCTTGAGCCAGCGCGGAACCATGCCCAGCACGCCCGCGACCAGGCCGGCGGCAAAAGCGGTGAGCACGACCAGCACCAGTGGCGCCGTCCATTGGGTGCCAAAGAAGAAGTGCACCGTGGCGTTTTGCTGGTTGTTCAGCGCAAAGGCGAAGAGAGTAAAAAAAATGGCCGCCTTGAGCAGCCACAGTATGTATTTCATGCGACCCCTTGTGTGACCGCCTGATTCTATAGGCCCTGGTTCACCCGCGGAGCGCATCGGCCCAAGGCCCATGCCAGCGGCCATCCGCCAGCGATCGACTCGAGCAGGAAGAAGCGGGAGGCGGGGCTATTTCTTCTCGGCCAGCAACAGGGCCTGGGCGCCGCCGAGTTCGGCCGTGCGCTGGTCCACGGCTTCACGCAAGGCCTTGCCTGGCTTGAAGTGGGGGACGCGTTTTTGCGGAATATGTACGGCTTCGCCGCTGCGCGGGTTGCGGCCCATGCGTGCGAGGCGGTGGTTGACTGAAAAGCTGCCAAAGCCGCGGATTTCAATGCGTTGCCCGCGTACCAGGGCATCACCCACGGCATCCAGAATGGTTTTGACAGCGAGTTCGGCGTCGCGTTGCGTCAATTGACCGAAGCGCGCGGCCAGTTCTTCGACGAGATCAGAACGGGTCATCGAAAGCGAATCCAGTTAAAACAGGTAAGAACCCAGTTTTGAAGAAAAAAGCGGCGGGCGCCTTAAGCGCCCGCCGCATCCAACTCAAGCGAAGCGGGAGAGCTTACTTGTCGGAATTGTCCAGCTTGGCGCGCAGCAGAGCGCCCAGGCTGGTCGTGCCGGCGCTCTCACGCGACGACTGTGCCGACAGCGAAGCCATGGCTTCTTGCTGGTCGACCATGTCCTTTTGCTTGATGGACAGCTGGATGTTGCGGGTCTTGCGATCCACGTTCAGCACCACGGCAGTGACTTCGTCGCCTTCCTTGAGCACCGATCGGGCATCTTCCACGCGGTCGCGCGAGATTTCCGAGACGCGCAGGTAGCCCAGGATGTCTTCGCCGAGGTCGATTTCAGCGCCACGAGCGTCCACGGTCTTGACCTTGCCGGTCACGATCTGGCCCTTGTCGTTGACAGTAGCGAAGGTGGTGAAGGGATCGCTGTCCAGCTGCTTGATGCCCAGGCTGATACGTTCGCGTTCCACGTCCACGGCCAACACGATGGCTTCGACTTCTTGGCCCTTCTTGTAGTTACGAACCGCGGCTTCGCCGGTTTCGTTCCACGACAGGTCGGACAGGTGAACCAGGCCGTCGATGCCGGCAGCCAGGCCGACGAACACGCCGAAGTCGGTGATCGACTTGATCGGGCCCTTGACGCGGTCACCGCGCTTGGTGTT
>JBBKVU010000070.1:0-6260 GCA_037968595.1 Comamonas sp. | reverse complement strand
GTCTTCAGGCGCGGCGTCACGTCCACGCCCAGGTCTTCAGGGGTCACCGAGTCCAGCTGCTTCTTCTTGGCCTTCATGATGTTGGGCAGCGTCACGTAGCGCGGCTCGTTCAGGCGCAGATCGGTGGTGATCACCGCGGGCGTGGAGAGCTGCAGGGTTTCCAGGCCGCCGTCAATTTCGCGCGTGACGTTGACGCGGGGCGCGTCAACGGCGACTTCCACCTTGGAGGCAAACGTCGCTTGCGGCAGATCGGCCAGCGCGGCCAGCATCTGGCCGGTCTGGTTGGCGTCGTCATCGATGGCCTGCTTGCCCAGGATGATCAGGCCGGGCTGCTCCTTGTCGACCAGGGCCTTGAGCAGCTTGGCCACGGCCAGGGGCTGGAGTTCGACTTCGGTCAGCACATGGATGGCGCGGTCGGCGCCAATCGCCATGGCGGTGCGCAGGGTTTCCTGGCATTGGGCAACCCCGCAGGACACCGCGATCACTTCTGTCGCAGCGCCCTTTTCCTTCAGACGCACGGCTTCTTCGACGGCGATTTCGTCAAACGGGTTCATGCTCATCTTGACGTTGGCGATATCGACGCCCGTGCCGTCGGACTTGACGCGCACCTTGACGTTGTAGTCGACGACACGCTTGACGGGAACCATGATTTTCATAGGTACTCCATGATTGCAAAGCCTTGATTGCTTTCAGACCGCCAGCGCCCGTCGGTTTCTGGGCTCCTGCAGCCGCCAGACCATGAGCAGGGACAGCATCTTCACCAGCAGCGCCAGCCAGAAGATGAGGTGGTAGCCGAAATAGGTGGCGATGATCCCGCCCAGCAGCGGCCCTATGGCCATCATCAGATGCGAGGCCGTGTCGGAAACCGCGATCAGCATCGGCAGCTCGTGCGATTTGCCGAACTCCAGCACGAAGTTGTTGGACGCCACCTGATAGCCGCCAAACCCCGCGCCCAGTCCGCAAAAGGCAATGATGAACACCGCCAGCGAAGCGCCCCAGATCAGCAGCAGCGTGGCCAGCCCCCACAAGCCCATGCTCAGCAGAAACACCAGCCGGTAGCCACGGGCGTCGGCAATCTTTCCCCACAGCAGGTTGCTGATGGTCTGCGACAGCAAAAAAGCCAGCGAGAAATAGCCCAGCGTCGCGCCCGACAGGCTCACATACTGGCCTGCATACAGCACATAGAAAGGCACGGCCACCGTTCCCAGCGCCCCCAGTGCGCGCGCATAGAAGAACCGGCGGTAATCCTGATCGGCCCTGAGCAGCGCGGGAATGTCGGCAATGCGCTGCAGAAAACCCGAGGACTTCTTGCGCACCGTGAGCGACCTGGGTTCGCGCACGAAAGTCAGCGCGCTGATGCCTATGCTGGTAAGAATGAAGGCCAGCATGAAAGTCGAGCCATAGCCGTTGCCAAAGGCATTGGTGCCCACCAGATATTCCCCGCCCAGGTAGGCGACGCCCGAAGCGATCAATCCGCCCAGGAAGTTGCGCATGCCGATCAGCTTGCCGCGCTGGTTGGTGGGAATCACCTTGGACATGAGGAAGTTGAAGGCCACGCCCTGCATGCCGCCAAAGAACCCGAACAAGGCAAGAAAGATGCAGGCAAAGACCAGGGCCGCGTCGCCGCTGAGCATGAAGGCGCTGAGCGCCAGGCAAAAGATCTGCAGCCGCATCAGCCAGCCCACGGAATACACGACCTTCATCACCTGCTCACGGTGCTCGATCAGTGTCGCGCTCCAGATCGACGACAGCGCCATGCCTATGAACTGCGCGCCCAGCGCCAGTCCCACCGCCACTTTGGATTCGGACAGCAGGAAGATATAGGCCGGCACGAAGGTGGGCGCGTGCATCAGCCTGAAGCCCGTCAGCCCCAGCATGCCGTGCGCCAGATTGGCGAGGAAATTGCGCCGCAGATCGCGCTGCACCTGCGCCTGGTAGGCCTGCTCCCGCTGTGCCACGCAGTCGGACGGCGTGGAAAGTGCGGCCGGGCTGCTCATGGCACAGCCGCCGCGCTGGGCATGACCGCATAGGACATGCAGGCCTTCACGGGATTGGCCGCGTCGCAGGCCAGCAGCAGCCGCACCGCCTGCAGCCACGGCGGCTGCTCGCGCGTGCAGATGGCGATCGGATTGGCCAGGGCGCTGAATTCCCGGGACAGCGTGGCATAGTGCGCCGCATATTCGGGCGGGCGCGCGTCGGTGGCGAGTTCGGCCAGCGCAAACGGGTCGGGAGTCGCCGCAGCGCCCGCCTGGACCTGGGGTATATAGGGCGAGGACGTGGCGCAGGTGCCGGCCAGACCGGGGCCGTCGAGCAGCACGGCGCCGCGCACTTTTTTCGGCCGCGCACCCGCAATCAGCAAGGCGACATAGGCCCCCAGCCCGCGGCCGCAGACCGTGGCCGCGCTCAGGCGGGCCAGTGCGATGTCCACATCGCCCATCAATACCTCGCAGCTATAGCCCCCACCCGCGGGTATGGAGGATGCGCCATGGCCGGTGAAGTCCAGCGCATGGACTGCCCCGGGCCATTCGGCGTAAAGACTGGGCGGATGGGCGCGCGCGGACTCGCCCAGTCCGTGCAGCAGCAGCAGCGCATGGCTGCCGGAATCTCGGGCGGGCTGCAGGCAATGCAGCGCCAGGCGAACTCTGCCGTGCTGTAGATATTCAGTCATGAGCGTAGGAAGTCGATGATGAGATCGGCGGTCTGCCGGGGACGTTCGATATGAATGAAATGGCCGGTGTCGGCCATGGCAACGGCCTGCGCGGAAGCGGGCAGATAGTCAATCAGATCCGCGAGCTTGCAGTCCCAGCCCATGGGCTCGTCAATGGTGCTGAACAGCGCCAGCAGCGGAACCGGAAAGCCCGGCAGGCGATCCGTCATCCAGCGCGAGCGCATGACACCGAAGCCTCCCGGACGTATCGCGGGATCGAGCTTCCAGCGCCAGCCATCGTCCTGCTGGTACGCGCCCTTGCTCACCAGATAGCAGAGCCACTCATGGCTTTGCCGCGGATTGAGACGCGCACGCCGCGCGGCCAGCGCCTGCAGGCTGCCGGGCTTGCGCTCGGCCTCGGCGGAAAGGTGGCGGTTGTCCAGCCATTTGGAGATCACCTCGGGCGTCATGTAGCGGCGCTCATGCATTGCCGTGTCGGGATGGGGACTGCGAAACGGCATGCCGTCGATGCAGGCAAAGCGCGTGAAACGGTGGGGCAAGGCCTCTATTGCATGAATCAGCAGCGAGCCACCCTTGCTGTGGCCTATCACCGGCATGGGTTGCGGCGATACCGCATCGGCCACGTACAGCAGATCGCGTTCATCGGCGACCCAGCCATACAGCGCCGCTGGCGAGGAGTCGCCGTGGCCGCGGTGGTCGTAGGACACCACGCGGTAGCCGGCATCGGCAATCAACGGTGCGAACACATCAAAGGTGCGCGCGAAATCCAGCGCGCCATGGACCAGCAGCACCGGCGGGGCATCGGCAGCGCCCCACTCATAGGTTGCGATCCTCACGCCATGCACATCGACTACCCCCTGCCGATCCGGCGGCCTGGCCCCGGGATAGGAATGGAAGGCCTTGTCGTCCCGCAGGGTCTCGCCCTGCGCCTCGTCCTGCAAATAGGTTTCCTGGATGCCCGACATGCACGCTCCTGTTCATCAGCGCCCGCCACACCAAAGATTGAAACAAAGGCATGGCCGTTAGGTTTAACAAAAATTTCCCAGAGAGGAACAAAATCAACAAAAACAATGACTTAACAGTCAATAAATAAGAAAGAAAATTGAATTTCAATCTTTCGTATATTTTTTAGATTTATTGGTATGGATAAATACTAGCACAAAGAAAAAAGCGACGCACACTCCATGCAAGCCGTGAAGACAGCCGGCATCAATTGCCAAAAAATGCTTCGCCTGGTGTAAACCCTGCCGGTCTTTCTGCAAAAACCAAAGAAATAGGTGTTTCGGTATGCATGAAAACCCTTGAGGACAAACCCTGGGCCCGGCATGAAATCCAGAAAACATCTCTCTGTAAACCCTGGAAATGTCGGTGCAAACCCTAGGCACGGCCATACCGCCAATTTTGTTTGACCGTTTTAGAGTTTTCAGTATGATCGACCACAACCCCCGGAATGGGCTGGAAAAAATGCTTCCCAGGGGTTCTTGCACGGTGACCAGGCGCGCACAAGGCGAGCATCCCACGCAAGTCGCCACGGCCAAGTGCATTCAGGGGCCAAGGAACGCAGCTCCCCAAGGCCTTGAGCAACGCCGATTCGAAATTCGAGTACAGGAGAGATACGGTGCGATACGCAAAACCCGGTCCTTTTGGAAATTGCTTCCACACGCGGTCCCAGGCCCTGGGCATACAGACTGCGGCGCCGCGTGGCGCAGACGCCCCTGGCGCAGGGGGAATCTGATGCAAGCCTATATATTGCGCCGCCTTCTCGCGCTGCTGCCCACCATGCTGATTGCCAGCATCATTGTTTTCGTGATCGTGCGCATGGTCCCCGGCGATGTCGTCGACCTGATGCTGAGCCAGAACGATGCCGGCTCGAACAAGCTCACGCGCGACCAGTTGATGGAAACGCTGGGCCTGGACAAGCCCCTGTGGCAGCAGTACGGCAGCTGGATCAGCCGCCTGCTGCTGCATGGCGATCTGGGCGACTCGCTGTGGCAGGGAGACTCCGTGCTCGGCATGATTGCCGAGCGCCTGCCGGTGACCTTCGAGCTGGGCCTGCTGGCCATGCTGATTGCGCTCACGGTGGCCATTCCAGTGGGCGTCTACTCGGCCGTCAAGCAGGACACCGCGGGAGACTACGTCACACGCTCGTTTTCGCTGCTGATGCTGGCCGTGCCCAGCTTCTGGATAGGCACCATGGTCACGGTCTTCCCCTCGATCTGGTGGGGGTGGTCACCCGAAATCCATTTCACGCCATTCCTCGAAGACCCGTGGGCCAACCTGCAGCAGATGCTGATTCCCGCGACCATCCTCGGCCTGTCGCTGTCGGCAATCACCATGCGCATGACGCGCACCATGATGCTTGAAGTGCTGCGCCAGGACTACATCCGCACCGCGCGCGCCAAGGGGCTGAGCGAAATGCTGATCCTGACCCGGCATGCGGTGCGCAATGCGCTGATTCCAGTGATCACGCTGATAGGCAGCCAGGCGCCGGTGCTGATTGGCGGGGCCGTGATTCTCGAGCAGATCTTCGTGCTTCCCGGTATGGGCCTGCTGCTGCTGGACGCGGTCAACCAGCGTGACTACCCCGTGGTCACGGGCGTGTTCTTCATTGTCGGCATCAGCGTGATGCTCATCAATCTGCTGGTCGATCTGAGCTACGGACTGATCGATCCCAAGGTCCGTCAGCGTTAAGGGAGGCACCCATGAAAACCCAGGCGATTGCGCTCAACATCCCCGGAAAATCGGCAGCGCCCCGGCGCCACAGCGCGCTGCGCGGCTTCATGCGCAAGCTGTTTCGCGAAAAACGCCTGGGCGCCGCCGGCGCCGTGGTGGCGATCTTCTTTTTGCTGGTAGGCATCTTTGCCGATGTGCTGGCCCCCTACGGAATGAACGAGGTCGACATGGGCGCGCGCATGCACGCGCCTTCCTGGGAACACCCGTTCGGCACCGACAACCTGGGGCGCGACCTGCTCTCGCGCTGCATCTACGGCGCGCAGATCTCGGTGATCATCGGCCTGTCGGTGGCCGTGATATCGACCTTCATCTCGGCGCTGATCGGCATTGTCTCGGGCTACTTCGGCGGCAAGATCGACATGCTGATACAGCGCTTTGTCGATGCCTGGATGAGCTTTCCCGGCCTGGTGGTGCTGATCGTCGTGGCCTCGGTGTTCGGCTCCGGCATCACCCAGATCATTCTCACGCTGGGACTGCTGATAGGCATAGGCGGCTCGCGCATCGTGCGCAGCGCCGTGGTATCGGTGCGCGAGGACATGTACATCCACGCCGCCAAGTCGATTGGCGCTTCCTCGGCACGCATTCTCTGGCGCCATGTGCTGCCCAACGTGATTCCGCCGCTGATCGTGCTGTTCTCCTCCAGCGTGGGCGCCGCCATCCTGGCTGAATCGGGACTGTCGTTCCTGGGCCTGGGCGTGCCGCCGCCCCACCCCACCTGGGGCGGAATGCTCTCGGGCAACGGCCGCACCTACATGTTGCAAGGCCCCTGGCTGGCGCTGGCCCCGGGCATCTGCCTGACGCTGGTCGTCTATGCGATCAACGTCTTTGGCGACGCCTTGCGCGACATGCTCGACCCGCG
>JBBKVU010000069.1:0-8678 GCA_037968595.1 Comamonas sp. | reverse complement strand
GCCTTCATGCGTCAGCGAGATGCGCCGCGTGGTGCGCACCATGAGCTTGACGCCCAGATGTTCTTCGAGCGCGTCCAGCCGCCGCCCCATGATGGCCGGGGCCACGCCTTCGGCCTTGGCCGCTGCCGTGAGGCTGCCTTTGGTGGCCACTGACACGAATGACTCGAACGCCTTTAGTTTGTCCATGCCGGGATTATGGAGACAAAGCCCGGCGACGACGTGCAGAGATCTCTATGTCGCACTGCGCCACGGTCCGCACAGGCACTTTTGCGTAAAAGTCACGAGTTCTGCACTTTTGAAGCTGTTTATAGGCACAAACAATTCAAATACAGTAGCTTCATTCCCTGCGCTTGTCGCAGCGCCGCCCTTTTTCCCATTCCGAGGTTTATTCCATGACCGATCGCACCACCGTCCACGGCCTGCAGGTAGCCAACGAACTGCACCAATTCATCAACGACCAGGTGCTGCCCGGCACGGGCGTGGCGCCCGAAAAGTTCTGGCAGGGCTTTGACGCCCTGGTCAGCGATCTCGCGCCGCGCAACGCCGCGCTGCTTGCCGAGCGCGACCGCCTGCAGACCGAACTCGACACCTGGCACAAGGCCCACCCCGGTCCTATCACCGACATGGCCGGCTACCGCAGCTTTCTGAGCCGCATCGGATACCTGGTCGAGCCGCCGCAGAACGTGCAGGCCACCACCACCGGCGTGGACGCCGAACTCGCGACCCAGGCCGGCGCCCAGCTGGTGGTGCCCATCCTGAACGCGCGTTATGCGCTCAACGCCGCCAATGCACGCTGGGGCTCGCTGTACGACGCGCTCTACGGCACCGACGTGATCAGCGAAGCCGACGGCGCCGAAAAGGGCAAGGGCTACAACCCGGTGCGCGGCGCGAAAGTGATTGCCTTTGCGCGCAACGTTCTTGACCAGTCGGCACCGCTGGCCGCGGGCTCGCACCAGCAGGCAGCGCTCTACGCGGTCGTCAACGGCCAACTGAGCGTGACGCTGACCGACGGACGGATCACCGGCCTCAAGGACCCGGCAAAGTTCGTCGGCTACCAAGGCAGCGCGGAGACGCCCTCGTCCGTGCTGCTCAAGAACCATGGTTCGCACCTCGACATCCGCATCGACCGCAGCACGCCCATCGGCAAGACCGATACCGCCGGAGTCAGCGATGTGGTGCTTGAATCCGCGCTGTCGACCATTCTCGACCTCGAGGACTCGATTGCCGCCGTGGACGCCGAAGACAAGGTGCTGGGCTACAGCAACTGGCTGGGCATCCTCAAGGGCACGCTGACCGAGTCCTTCGACAAGGGCGGCAAGACCGTGACCCGCGGCCTCAACCCCGACCGCGAATACACCGGTGCCGACGGTCAGCCGCTCAAGCTGCATGGCCGCTCGCTGATGTTCGTGCGCAATGTCGGCCACCTGATGACCAACCCGGCCATCCTCTGGGGCGCCGAAGGCAAGGAAATTCCCGAAGGCATTCTCGATGCCATGGTCACCACGGCAATCGCGCTGCATGACCTCAAGGGCCTGGGCGCCAACGGCATTCGCAACAGCCGCGAAGGCTCGGTCTACATCGTCAAGCCCAAGATGCACGGTCCGGCCGAAGCCGCATTTGCCGACGAACTGTTCGGCCGCGTCGAGCAGGTGCTGGGCCTGCCGGCAAACACCGTCAAGCTGGGCATCATGGACGAGGAGCGCCGTACCAGCGTCAACCTCAAGGCCTGCATTGCCGCCGCCGCGGCGCGCGTGGCCTTCATCAACACCGGCTTCCTCGACCGCACGGGCGACGAAATGCACACTGCGATGCACGCCGGCCCCATGGTGCGCAAGGCGGATATGAAGACCAGCGCCTGGCTGCCCGCCTATGAGCGCAGCAATGTGCTGATCGGCTTGGGCCTGGGACTGCGCGGCCGCGCGCAGATCGGCAAGGGCATGTGGGCCATGCCCGACCTGATGGCCGACATGCTGCAGCAGAAGATCGCCCACCCCAAGGCCGGCGCCAACACCGCCTGGGTGCCCTCGCCCACGGCCGCCACGCTGCATGCGCTGCACTACCAGCAGGTCAACGTCGCCGAGATCCAGGCCGAACTCGAAAAGACCGATGCCGACGCCGCGCGCGACGACCTGCTCGCGGGCCTGCTGCAGGTTCCCGTGGTCAAGGAGGCCAAGTGGTCTGACGCTGAAAAGCAGCAGGAACTCGACAACAACGTGCAAGGCATCCTGGGCTATGTGGTGCGCTGGGTCGACCAGGGCGTGGGCTGCTCCAAGGTGCTCGACATCCACAATGTCGGCCTGATGGAAGACCGCGCGACGCTGCGCATTTCCAGCCAGCACATTGCCAACTGGCTGCTGCACGGCGTGGTGAGCGAAGCCCAGGTGCGCGCGACGTTCGAACGCATGGCCGCCATCGTCGACCAGCAGAACGCCGGCGATCCGCTGTACCGCCCGATGGCCGGCCATTTCGACAGCTCCTACGCCTACCGCGCGGCCTGCGATCTGGTGTTCAAGGGCCTGGAGCAGCCATCGGGTTACACCGAGCCGCTGCTGCATGCCTGGCGCCAGAAGGTCAAGGCCGCGGCCTGAGCCATTCCAGAGCGGCGCAGGCCGCTCACCCTGAGCCTGTCTAAGGGCCTACCGGTTCATCCTGTGCCGGCCTCGTCGGCCGCGTCAAAGGATGAACGGCCTGCCCTCAAGAGCGTGTAGGGCGCATGGTACAGCCAGGCGCCCTACACTTGCGCATGTCCCGCTCCGCCTCCCCAGACCCGAGCCGCTGCCCTCTTTGCGGCCGCAACAACCAATGCGCGGTCGTGGCGGCCACGCCGCCAGAGGACTGCTGGTGCATGGGCGCGAGCATCGCGCCTTCCACCCTGGCGCAGATACCGGACAGCGCGCGCGGTCTGGCATGTCTGTGCCCGGCCTGCGCCGCGCTTGCGCCCGTGTCTCCAAGTGAATAGGCGCCAGTCCGCCGATATGATGTTTGTTTTTTCCAGGAGTTGTCATGCCTACGTACCACGTTGAAATGATGGAAGGCCGCACCATCGAACAGAAGAAGAAGCTTGTCGCGGAAATCACCCGCGTCAGCGTCGAAGTCCTGGGCGGCTCGCCCGAATCGGTCGACATCCTGATCACCGATGTGAAGCGCGAGAACTGGTCCACGGGCGGCGTGCTCTGGTCGGAACGCAGCTGATACGCAAGGCCGCCGCTGGTGCAACGCCAGCGGCGTCGACGCCGCAGCGCAGCTGCTGCGGCCTGCCACCGTTGGCAATAGGCATCCGTCAAGGTTTGATGCCGGCAAATCGCCCCGCGCAAGCACTATCTCCCCGCATTGCACACTTTTCGTGCACAGAAGCCGCTGCTGAAGTTAGGCTATAGGCTCGCCACGCGCTTTTTTCTTTGTTTTCCCCGACCTCACCATGTGCCAGCTTCTTGGAATGAATTGCAACACCCCGACCGACGTGCGCTTTAGCTTCAGCGGCTTTGCGCAACGCGCGGGCAATACCGGTGATCACACCGACGGCTGGGGCATCGCGTTCTTCGAGGAAAAGGGATTGCGTCACTTTGTCGACCACCAGCGGGCAGTGACCTCCCCCGTGGCCCAGCTGATTCGCGAGTACCCGATCAAAAGCTGCAATGTCATTGCCCATATCCGCAAGGCCACGCAGGGTGTGACCAGCCTGCAGAACTGCCACCCGTTCGTGCGCGAGCTCTGGGGCCGCAACTGGGTGTTTGCCCACAATGGCGATCTGAAGGAATACGCGCCCAAGCTGCACACCCATTTCCGCCCCGTGGGCGACACCGACAGCGAGCGGGCTTTCTGCTGGATCATGCAGGAGCTGTGGAAATCCCATGCCGGTCTGCCCAGCATCGAGGAGCTGACCCATACGCTGCGCGAACTCGCGGCGCGCATCGCCCCCCATGGCACCTTCAACTTCCTGCTGTCCAACGGCGAAGCGCTGTGGGCGCATGCGACGACCGCGCTGTGCTACACCGAGCGCCGCCATCCCTTTCCCCAGGCGCAACTGGCGGATGAGGATCTGAGCGTCGATTTCGCCCATGAAACCACGCCCAACGACCGGGTCGCGATCATCGTGACCGCGCCCTTGACCAAGAACGAGCAGTGGACGCATTTCAGTCCCGGCGAGCTCAAGGTGTTTGTCAACGGCAGCTGCCTGTCCCAGCCAGCTTAGGCCCTTGCACGGCCGCTCACCAGTGCAGCTTGAGGCCCACGGAAGCCTGTAATCCGCCCTTCACGCGAGTGTCGCCTCCATTCGCCCAGCGCTGGCCCACTTCGCCGTACAGGCGGGTGCGCTGGTTCAGTTGCAGCGTGCCGCCCGCGGCCAGCTCCGTGGTGGTGTAACCGCCCTGGGTGCGGATATCGGTGCTTGCCGCCGGCGTGATGAAGCGCGCCGCATCCGTCGTGCCGCTGGCCTTGTAGACGTTGATGCGTCCATAGGGCTGGAACTGGCCGGCGTAGGTATCCAGACTCGCCTTGATGCGCATGCCCAGACGCAGCGTCCAGTCGTTCTGCACCTGGTGCTGCAGCGTTGCCATGCTCAGCGCCGTGTTGTCCAGACGGATATGTCGATAGACGAGCTGGGCCTGGGGTTCGATCTGCCACTGGCTGTCGATGGCGAACGCCTTGCCGACTTCAAGCGATGCGAGCCAGCCATCGCCCTCGACGCGGGCCTGACCGCCATCGGCGGTATGCATTTGATTGCGGTAGCCGGCCCGTTGCACCACGCCATCGGCATACAGGCCCCGCAAGTCCTGCCAGGTGCCATAGGCGCCCAGATACCGGCTTTGCAGGCGGTTGAATCCCGCTGGCCGGCGCTCGCCGCCGTTGGCAAGACCGTCAACGCTCATATTGCCTTCAAGCTGACCCAGATAGACGCCGGCCTTCACGCCTTGAGCGGCATAGAGGTCATGACCCACCTGGAAACCATCGAGGTGGCCACGGCTTTGCGGGGCGAGCGTGCCGGCTTGGCGAATGTTGGCATCGGCTCGCACCAAGCGGCCCCAGGCGCGGAGATCATTGCCAGCGTCGCTGGCTTCATCCCCCATGCGCTTGTGCAGATCGCCCAGCATGGCCAGATCGCCCTGGCGCAATTGAGCCGGCAGGGCCGAGACCAACGGCATTTCCGCTCGATATGACAACTGCGGGCCCAGCTCCTGCACCGGGGGGACCGCTGTGACAGCAACCACTGGCGCCACTTCGCTTACAGCCACTTCGGCCTCCTGCGGCGCGCCCTCCGGCACGGCAGGCACATGCTCCGCGCTCTCCTCAGGCACGTCGTCGGTCTCCACCATTCGCACAGGCTGGGTGGCTGGCGCCAGCATGGGGTGAGCCGGACTCATTTGAACCACATTGAGTTGGGCGGCAGTCGGGCCGTCCATCACAGGCTCCGCTTGTGCCGCGGACTGGCTCTCGACAGGCGCAGACGGTCGAACCTGCGCGGCACGGCCCGCAACTTCTGCGCGCAGTTGCGCTGGCAGGGCCGGTCGAGGCGCCGATGCTGCGGGCACCACACGCGTTGCAACAGCCGCTTTGACCGGATCTGCCGCGGTTACGGGGGCACCGGCCCGCGTGGCAGCAGTGTGAACGGCAGTTTGTGTCAGTAGCTGAGCCGGCACTGCAGGTCGGGCAACTGCGCTGGCGGGAGCTGTAGGCTGAATCTGGGCGGCGACCGGTACAGCCGCCTGGGCCGTACGGGTGTGAGCGGCAATTTCTGCCAGCAGTCGGGCCGGCATTGCAGGCCGAGGCGCCACGGGCTGAGCCACCACGTTGACAGGAACAGAAGACTCAATCGGATCGGCGACCGGTGCTGCAGCCGCCTGGGTCGTACGGCTGCGAGCGGCAATTTGCGCCAACAGTGGGGCCGGCATTGCAGGCCGAGGCGCCACGGGCTGAGCCACCACGTTGACAGGAACAGAAGACTCCATCGGATCGGCGACCGGTGCTGCAGCCGCCTGGGCCGTACGGGTGTGAGCGGCAATTTGCGCCAGCAGTGGGGCCGGCATTGCAGGCCGAGGCGCCACGTGCTGAACCACTATGTTCGTCGCAACAACAGGGTAAACAGGCGCTGGGGCAGAGGTCTGCGCTGCAACGGTCTGGGCGACACTTTGTGCGGGCAGCGGTGCGGGCAATGCGGGCCGAGACACCGTGGAGTAAGTAACTGCGTTCGTCGAAACAACCGGCCGAACAGGAGCCCGCGCAGGAGGCTGCGCTGCAGGGGGCTTGGCGCTTTGTGTCTGCGGCGGTGCGGGCAACGCGGGCCGAGACTCCGTGGGCTGGGCATCTGCGTTTGTCGAAACAAGCGACTGAACATAAGCCGGCGCAGGGGTCTGGACAGCAGGGCCACCAGGCTGAACTTGCGTGGACATTGTTGTCTTGCCCTCGGGGTTTCGCAGATTCAACTTCAATGGAAGCTTGTTGCGATCGAGCCTCCCTGGCAAGGGCATGGGAGTTACTTCTTTTGGAGCTTGACTGACTTTAGCTTTGCCCGAAAACTCATTGCTTTCCCATCCAGATGCAATGGAAATTGCGTCTTCCTCATGCATCCCATATTTTCTGAATCGTTCCGCAAAATTCCCACCAATTTGATCCAATACGCTTTGCGTCGAATTTTCATTTGATGGCATAGGCATAGTATTTTTCGACTTCCCCTGAGAATCGCTGGTTTTTCCTTGCTTTGGATTTTTATTGTTTGATTTATTCCACCCAGAGTTAGCAACGGCTCGGTGCGACAATGGCTTTGCTGCCACCTTGGTATTTTCAAAAGACTCCCAGGAGCCAGCCAAGGATGCAGTTTCTGAAGTCGCCATAACTGCACGCCTGGATTGCATCACATCCAGAAAATCACTCATGTTTCCCTGATGAGCTTGCAACTGTGGCTGTGGCTGTGGCTGTGGCTGTGGCTGTGGCTGTGGCTGTGGCCGTGGCTGCGACAGCTCATTCGCGTCTGGTTGAACTTGAGAGTTCTGGGAGTATTGAATCCGAAGATCTGGCGCGGATGAAAACAAGTTGTTTTCTGCTTGCCCCATATTCAGAAGATGCCCTTCATTGCTCCAACCTGAATCGGATAAATTCATAGAGGCATTACTCTGACTCAACGAATTACTATTCCTGTCGTTTGTGGAAAATTTGGAAAGCTCAATACTTGAAGAAAATGTATCAGCATCAAAACCTTGGAAATTATTTTTCCTTCCAGACTTTTGGTTTTTCTTGTTGAAATAATTGCCATTGGATTTCTTTTGAAAATTGCCTTGTTTTTTACCGCCTTCCCTTTGACTAGCCAACACACCAGAAGAAGCCGTTAACAAAGAAATGGATATGGCAATCATCAAGGAACTTTTCTTGAAGCTCGCGTAGTGAAATTTATTCATAATAAAATTGCAATCAAAATATTGGTCACTTGGCGGGTTACCGGCCAACGTGTTCATGACTCAGGCCCGACGAACGCACAAACAGGTGCGCAAGCAAGGGTGCCTATCAGACTAAAAAGCTTCTGATAATCGAATTATAGATATCGATAGTCAAAAGCTATTTACCATTTTCCGATTGCGCTTGTAGGTGAACATCTACACGTTTGCTGCGGAACTGGGGTGCATCAAGCCAGCACCTTGCCAGGGGTTGGAGATGCTTATGCCCGCTGCGAGGAGAGGCTGACTACCTCGTTCCAGCCCTGGTACGCAAAGCTAGTGAAGTCCATCAATCAGGAAAATGATGGATATGAAGAGGAGCAGAGCATTGGCTTCATCAAGCAAGCGGAGACCGGTGCCGCAAAGACAGTTTCAGCGATGCAATGTTCTATAAGTGACGCGCCAAGTTCGGCGGCATGCAGCCCACGGATGCCAAGAGGCTGCGTGCAACTGAATCCGAGAACTCCCCGCTCAAACGCTTGCTGGTCGAGGCCCACCTTGACATTCACGCGCTCAAGGATTTCTTGGGCGTAAAGCCTTAGCCCCGCAGACCAGATGATTGCTGAACATCATCTGTCCGAACGCCGCGCATGTCGCCTGGTGGCGTTCTCCAGAGATTGCTGCCGCAATCCTCCCTTGGGGGATGAGCGTACACAGCTGCTCAGCGCCAAGATCGTTGAGATCGCGCAGGTGCGTCGTCGCTTTGGCTATCGCCGCATTCATGACCTGCTGCGCCCGGAGTTCCCAGGCGTGAACCACAAGCGGGTGTATCGGTTGTACAGCCCCACGCAGCTGGCGGTTCGCAAGCGCTAGAAGCCGCGGCGCGCTGCCAGCGAACGCGTGCCCCTCACGGTGGCAACGCATGTCAATGAAGTCTGGAGCATGGATTTTGTCTTCGACAGCCTGGCCCATGGGCGGCGGCTCACCTGCAGGGCAGAGAGATCAAGCAAGCTTTAACCCCGACTTCCAACTGATGGGTATGGCGGAGGGGGCAGGTCATGACAGCCTAATGACCCGGCTTAAATCGCGGCAAGAATGAACGCTGGAAACGAAAAAAGAGAGCGCGCAGCGCTCTCTTTTTTTGGTCTTCATGGAAGTCCGGTTGTTCAGCCGGAAAAAACAAAACCCCCAGGCTTTTGGGGCGCTGGGGGTTTGCTTGCTGTAAGAGCCTGACAATGACCTACTTTCACACGGGAACCCGCACTATCATCGGCGCAAAGTCGTTTCACTGTCCTGTTCGAGATGGGAAGGAGT
>JBBKVU010000068.1:0-4023 GCA_037968595.1 Comamonas sp. | reverse complement strand
CCTCGGCGGCCCGCCCGGGCTGCTGGCCTGCGGCGACTATGTGGCCGGACCCTACCCCGCGACGCTCGAAGGCGCGGTCAGAAGCGGCATTGCGGCGGCGCGGGCGCTGGGTGCGCGCTAAGCGCTGCGCCGCCTTACAGCGCAGCGACGATGACAATCTCGATCAGCAGTTCCGGCCGGGCCAGTTCGGATTGCGTGGTGGCGCGAGCGGGCGTAGCCCCCGGAACCACCCAGGCATCCCAGACCTTGTTCATCTCCGCGAAGTCGGCCATGCTCTTGAGGAAGATGTCGGCGCGCAGCACGCGCGACTTGTCGGTGCCGGCTTCGGCAAGCAGCCGGTCTATGGTCTGCAGCACGTCGGCCGTCTGCGCCGCGATGCCGGCCTCTGGATTGGACGGCACCTTGCCCGCGAGGTACACAGTGCCGTTGTGGATGACGATGTCCGACATGCGTGGGCCAACGTGGATGCGCTTGATTTCAGCCATGTGTTTCCTTGGAAGTGATGAAGTGGATGGCTCAGGCCTGGGTGATGAACTTGGTGACGAGATAGCCGTCAAACGTCTCCTCGCCGCCCTCGCTGCCGTAGCCTGAGTCCTTGATGCCGCCAAACGGCGTCTCGGCCAGACCCAGGCCGAAGTGGTTGATTGTGACCATGCCGGCCTCCAGTCCGCTGGACACCGCGTGGGCCGTCTGGAGCGAGTGGGTGAACACGTACGCCGCCAGGCCGAAAGGCAGGCTGTTGGCGCGGCCCAGCACCTCGTCGGTATCCTTGAAACGCGTGACCGGCGCGAGCGGGCCGAAGGGCTCGTCGACCATGAGCATTGCATCGTCGGGCAGATCCGTGATCACCGTTGGCGCAAAGAAGAAGCCGGTGCTGCCGATGCGCGCGCCACCGGTGAGCACCTTGGCTCCGCGCTGGTCGGCGTCGTCTAGAAAGCGCTCCATGGACGCCACCCGGCGCGCATGCGCCAGCGGCCCCATCTGCGTGCCCTGCTCCAGTCCGTTGCCGACCTGGATGGATGCGATCACGTCGGTGAAGCGGGCAAGAAACCGGTCGTATGCTTTTTCCTGCACATAGAAGCGTGTCGGCGATACACAGACCTGGCCGGCATTGCGCACTTTCTGGCGGGCAAGCATTTCGGCCGCGCGCTCGACGTCGGCATCGTCGAAGACCAGCACCGGCGAATGACCGCCAAGCTCCATGGTCGCGCGCTTCATCTGCGCGCCGGCCAACGCTGCCAGCTGCTTGCCTACCGGGCCCGAACCGGTGAACGAGATCTTGCGCACGACAGGCGACTCGATCAGGTAGGTGGACACTTCGCTGGGCACGCCCCAGACGATGTTCAGCACGCCCGGCGGCAGCCCGGCATCATGGAACAGCCGCGCCAGCGCCACCACGGCGCTGGGCGAATCCTCGGGACCCTTGAGAATCAGCGTGCAGCCGGAAGCGAGCGCGGCGGCGATCTTGCGGATGGCCTGGTTGAACGGAAAGTTCCAGGGCGTGAACGCGGCGCAGACACCGATAGGCTCGCGCAGCACGAACTGGCGCACGGCAGGATCGCGCGGCGGCACCACGCGGCCGTAGATGCGCCGGCCTTCTTCCGCGTGCCACTCCGCATGCTCGGCGCAGTTCGTCACTTCGGCCAGGGCTTCGGCCAGCGGCTTGCCCTGGTCCAGCGTGATGTTGCGCGCGATCTCGGGCGCGCGCAGGCGCGTGAGCTCCGC
Organism: Comamonas sp.; assembly: GCA_037968595.1. Classification (GTDB taxonomy): domain Bacteria; phylum Pseudomonadota; class Gammaproteobacteria; order Burkholderiales; family Burkholderiaceae_C; genus Comamonas. The sequence continues at coordinate 2,298 of JBBKVU010000068.1, read as the reverse complement.
GACGCGGCGCAGGATTGCCGAGCGCTCGACGGGCGAAGTCTTTTTCCAGGGCCCGAACGCGCGCTGCGCGGCAGCCAGCGCGCGGTCCAGGTCCGCCCTGGTGGCATGCGGCAGCCGGCCCAGCACGGCCTCGGTCGCGGGGTTGATGACGTCTTGCTCACGACGGCCATCACCCTGGATGAATTCGCCGTCTATGTAGAGGGCGAGATCCTGATAGGTCATTGGGGAATCCAGATTGAAAAGAAGCGTTGAACGACAAGGCAGGCATCGCGGGCGGTGGCCCGCGATCACCGATGCGTCAGCCCATCTGCAGGTTGGCCTTGTGGGCAAGCGCGCGGAACTTGCTGATCTCGGTCGAGATGAAGCCGGCGAACTCGGCCGGCGTGTTGGGACTCACCGACACGCCCAACGTGAGCAATTGCTGGGCGATGGCCGGCTTTCGCAAGATCGCGCCGATGTCGGCGCTGATCTTCTGCGCCAGCGCGGACGGCAGATTGGCGGGCGCGACGATTCCGGCCCAGGCCGTGAGGTCGTAGCCGGGAACACCCGACTCGTCGAGCGTGGGGACGTTGGGCAGCAGCGGCGAGCGGACCTTGGTCGTCACGGCCAGAGCCTTGACCTTGCCGTCCTTGATGAACGGCAGTCCCGTCGTCAGGTTGTCGAAACCCAGCGGCACCTGGCCGCCAAGGATGTCGTTGAGCGCTGCCGCGCTGCCCTTGTAGGGCACATGGGTGAGCTTGATGCCGGCCATCTGGCACAGCAGTTCGCCGCACAGATGGGGCGAGGTGCCGTTGCCCACGGATGAATACGAATACATGCCGGGGTGAGCGCGCGCCAGATCAATCAGCTGCTGCAGGTTGTTGGCCGGGAAGTTCTTTCCCGCCAGCAGCACGTTGGCCAGCGTGCCTATCATGGTCAGCGGCGTGAAGTCGCGCACCGGGTCATAGCTCAAGCTCTTGTACAGCGCGGGATTGATGCCGTGCGTGGCAATGCCATTGAGCAGCAGGGTCGTGCCATCGGCGGGAGCCCGGGCAACGAACTCGGTGCCAATGCTGCCGCCCGCTCCCGCGCGGTTCTCGACGATCACCGACTGGCCCCAGACCTTGCCCAGTTCGGTGCCGATCAGGCGCGCCATCATGTCGGGAGCCCCTCCCGGCTGGAAGGGCACGATGATCTTGACGACCTTGCCCGGCAGCGGCGATTGCGCCTGGGCGGGAAGTATCCAGGGCGATGCACCGGCTGCTGCAGCCTGGGCGAGGAATGTGCGGCGACTTGTCATGGGGCTCTCCTAAAGGTGCCGGCACAAAGTCACGCGCAAGCTTGCGCGCGCCCTGCAGACGGCGTTGCAAAAAAACGGATGAAAACCGCCGGGCCGGCTAAGGCGTTCGGCGCAGAACCAGGCCGGGGCGCTGCCCGGTGGCCCGGCCTTCGCGCCAGACCGGCAAGCCGTTGGTCCAGACGCGGTGGATGCCCGTGGCTGAAATGGTGGGTTCGGCAAACGTCGCGCGATCGATCACGCTGCGCGCATCGAGCAGCACCAGATCGGCAAACGCGCCTTCGCGCAGCACGCCGCGGTCGGCCAGGCCGAATTTCGCCGCGGTCAGGCCGGTCATCTTGTGCACCGCGGTTTCAAGCGAGAACAGTCCCAGTTCGCGGCAATGCAGGCCCAGCACCCGGGGAAACGTGCCCCACAGCCGAGGGTGGGGGCGCTCGTCGTGCGGCAGTCCGTCGGAGCCGATCATGGTCTCCTCGAACTGCAGGATGCGCTGCACATCGGCATCGTCCATGCGGAAATAGACCGCGCCCGCGGGCTGCAGCCGGTCCACGGCTTCGATCACGCTGCAGCCCAGCTCGCGTGCCACGTCGTCGAGGTCCTGGCCCGCGAACTGCGGCAAGGCGCGTGACCAGGTGACCAGCGTGCGCGCGGCGTTGTGGACCAGCATCTGCGTGAGCACCGTCGATGATGCGTTGTAGGGATAGCAGTCGAGGCATACCGGTTGGCAGGCCATGCGCTGGCGGATGATTTCCAGGGTTTCGACCGAGCGGCCGTGGTTGGCCTTGCCCACCAGCTTGTGGTGCGAAATGACCACCGGCACGCCCAGCGCGCGACCGATGCGAAACGTCTCCTCGAGCGAGTCGACCACGGTGTCGCCTTCATCGCGCATATGGGTGCAATAAAGCCCTTGCACGGCGGTCAGCGGTCGGCAGACTTCAATCACTTCTTCCGTGCTCGCGGCCGCGGCCGGCGCATAGGCCAGACCGGTGGACACCCCGATGGCGCCGGCCTCGAGCGCCTCG
>JBBKVU010000067.1:0-11963 GCA_037968595.1 Comamonas sp. | reverse complement strand
ACCGCCTGCAGCCGGCGCGCGAATTTCACCGGCCCGGCATAGGTCAGCTCGACCTGAAGGCAGTCGATCAGACCCAGGCAGGTCTTGGTCAAAACTTCGGCGCTCAGCCCCTGGGTGTTCGGCACCAGGCTGGATTGGGTGATCGCGGCCAGCACGATGGCTTCGAGATCGTCCATGAAAACATGCATCAGCGCCATGACCTGGTCATGCAGATGACCGGGCGGGGTGTAGAGCGCACGCATCCAGAACTGCACGCGAAACGAATCGTCATAGCGGACCTGGATGCTTTGCAGATAGGCGTGGATCTGCGCGCGTATGGCGCTGCCGCCGACCAGCACGGTTTTCGCATAGTCCAGCTCGGCCGCGATCATCAGCGGAATCAGGCTCAGATAAAGCGCGTCCTTGTTGCGGAAATGCGCATAGATCGAGGGCTTCTTGATGCCTACGTCTGCGGCGATCTCCGCCATCGAGGTGGCGTCAAAGCCCTGCAGCGCAAAGCGCGCCAGCGCAGCGTCCTGCAAACGGGAAGCGGTCAGGGCAATGGTTTCCATGGCGGTCATTTTAAGCGGCCTACCGTCCGGTCGTTTGGTCTACCCTGCCAGGCTGGCAAGTTAAGCGTGGCGGCCAGCGCGGGACTCAGATGGCGGACAGCTGGGCCGCAGGCCTGGCGCGCTCGAGCAGGTAGTCGATGCAGGTGCGCACGGCGCGCGTCTGGTGGCGCTGGGGCATGTAGAGCATGTACATCTGCGTGCCGAAGATGCTCAGTCGCCAGTCGTCCAGCGTGGTCAGCACCTCGCCGCTGGCCACTGCGTCCTCGACGACGTAGTCGGGTACCAGGCCCACGCCCAGGCCGGCGAGAATGCCCTGGCGCAGGAAGGGAAAGTGTTCGGAGATCAGCGTGGGCTCGAGCATCACTTCCTCGCGCCGCGTGCCCTGGTAGGCGCTCAGGCGCAGCTGACGGCCGACCACGCCGGCGGTGTTCAGCGGCGCGGTGCGCAGCGCTTCGAGCTCGGTCGGCAGACTATGAGTCTGCGCGTATTCGCGTGAAGCGCAGGCGATGTAGCGCACCTGGCCCAGATCGCGCGCCACCAGCGTGGGCGGCGGCTCGGGCATCACGCGGATGGCGATATCGACTTCCTCGCGTATCAGGTCGTCGACGCGGTTCTCGAAGCGCACATCAAGCACGATGAAGGGGTATAGCCGCTTGAAGTCGATCAGCCAGTCGGACATCACCAGTTGGCCATAGCCGCTGGGCACGCTCAGGCCGACGCGGCCTTGCAGGCCCTGGCCCAGCGTGGTGATGGTCTCGCGCGCGGCGCGCATTTCGTTTTGAATGGCGAGGCCGTGCGCATAAAGGCGCAGGCCCACCTCGGTGGGCTCGACGCGGCGCGTGGTGCGGCGCACCAATTGGGCGCCCACCGATTTCTCGAGCTGGTTCAGGTGGTAGCTGACGTTGGCGCGCGTCATTTTCAGGTTGCGCGCGGCCTGGCTGAGGTTACCGGCGTCGAGGATGTCCACCAGCAGGGTCAGGGAGTGCAGTTCCATGGAGGCTTTGTCAAAAATTGTTTGACAGTCTGTCAATCGTCCATGTAATTGTCAAGATTGTTTGGCGTGTCCACAATGGTGCAATTAATGCCATTCACGGAGAATTGTCCATGGGCGCTGCCCCTCACGCTTTAGCTGTCAACACGGCCCTTCACGGCGCCATCCTGGTGGTGACGATAGACAACCCTCCTGTGAACGCCCTGGGCCAGGCCGTGCGCCAGGGACTGGCCGCTGCCATCCAACAGGCCGAGGCCAATGACGCGGTCAAGGCCGTGCTGCTGGTCGGCGCGGGCAAGGCCTTCATTGCCGGCGCGGATATCCGCGAATTCGGCAAGCCTCCGGTTCCTCCTTCGCTGCCCGAAGTCTGCGCTGCTATTGAAAACTGCAGCAAGCCGGTGATTGCCGCCATTCATGGCGCGGCGCTGGGCGGCGGACTGGAAGTGGCGATGTCGGCGCATTATCGCCTGGCCTTGCCGGCCGCCAGCCTGGGCCTGCCCGAAGTGCTGCTGGGCCTGCTGCCCGGCTCGGGCGGAACGCAGCGCGCGCCGCGCCTGATGGGCGTCAAGCCCGCGACCGAGATGATGCTCGGCGGCAAGCCCATGAATGCCAAGGCCGCGTTGCAGGCCGGCCTGGTCGATCAGCTGGTCGAAGGCACCGATGCCGTGGCCGCGGGCCTGGCCTATGCCAATGAATTGCTGGCGCAGAACGCGCCGGTGCGCCGCACGCGCGATATCGCGATTGCCGATCCCGCGGCCGCGCTGGCCGAACTCGAAGCGCTCAAGGCCGAGACCGCGAAGAAAAGCCGCGGCCTGTTCTCGCCGCTGAAGATCATTGAATGCGTGCAGGCCGCGGTGCAAAAGCCGTTTGACGAAGCACTGGCCTTCGAGCGCGCGCAGTTCATCGAATGCGTGGCCAGCCCGCAGCGCGCCGGTCTGGTGCATGCGTTCTTTGCCGAGCGCGAAGTCGCCAAGGTGCCCGAGGCCAAGCTGGCCGCGCCGCGCGCATTTTCCACCATCGCCATCATCGGCGGCGGCACCATGGGCGCGGGCATCACCGTGTCGGCGCTGGACGCCGGCTATGCCGTGACCATGATAGAGCGCGACGCCGAGTCGATCGCACGCGGCCAGAAGAATGTCGAGAAGGTCTATGACGGCCTGATCGCCAAGGGCCGCATGACGGCCGAAGCCAAGGCCGCCATCATGGCGCGCTATACGCCCTCGACGAGCTACGACGACATTGCCCAGGTCGATCTGGTGATCGAAGCCGTGTTCGAAGACCTCGAAGTCAAGAAGGCCGTGTTCCGCGAGCTCGACCGTGTCTGCAAGCCCGGCGCAGTTCTGGCGACGAATACGTCTTATCTGGACATCGAGGCGATTGCCGATGCGACCAGCCGCCCGCAGGACGTGATCGGCCTGCACTTCTTCAGCCCCGCCAACATCATGAAGCTGCTGGAGATCGTCGTGCCGTCCAAGGTCAGCCCCGACGTGGTGGCCACGGCCTTCGAGCTGGCCAAGAAGCTCAAGAAGGTGCCGGTGCGCGCCGGCGTCTGCGACGGCTTCATCGGCAACCGCATCCTGGCCGTCTACAAGCAGGCCGCCGACTACTTGATGGAAGACGGCGCCAGCCCCTACGAGATCGACGCCGCCGTGCGTTCCTTCGGCTACCCCATGGGCCCGTTCCAGGTGACCGACCTGGCCGGCGGCGACATCGGCTGGGCCACGCGCAAGCGCAAGGCCGCCACGCGCGACCCGCAGGCGCGCTACGTTGAAATTGCCGACCGCATCTGCGAGCGCGGCTGGTTCGGCCAGAAGACCGGTCGCGGCTTCTATCTCTACCCCCACGGCGCGCGCGTGGGCCAGCCCGACCCCGAAGTGCTGGCCATCGTCGATGCCGAGCGCCAGAAGAAGGGCGTGACACCGCGCAGCTTCACCGAAGCCGAGATCCTGCGCCGCTACATGGCGGCCATGGTCAACGAAGGCGCCAAGGTGGTGGAAGAGGGCATTGCCCTGCGTCCGCTGGATGTCGACGTGACCTTCATGTCGGGCTATGGTTTCCCGCGCCACCGCGGCGGCCCGATGAAGTGGGCCGACATGGAAGGCCTGCCCAAGATCCTGGCCGACATCGAGTCGTTTGCCAAGGAAGACCCGCTGTTCTGGCAGCCCGCGCCCTTGCTGGTGCGCTTGGTCAAAGAGGGCAAGGGCTTTGATAGTTTGAACCAGGCGGAGTGAGGGGGCTTTCACGCCCCTTCGCCCATCGCGCCCCCCCCCCGTTCGCCCTGAGCCAGTCGTAGGGTGAACGTCCTGCGCTCATGGCATGAGGGCAGGCCGTTCATGGTTCGACAAGCTCACCACGAACGGTTGTCTATTCCAAATTAGAGCCAGCGCTGCGGAGCCCACCGGGCCCGCGCAGACGCCCAGCCATCCAACTTAAAAGAGACAACACCATGCGTGAAGCAGTCATCGTATCCACCGCCCGCACTCCGCTGGCCAAGTCGCATCGCGGCGAGTTCAATGTCACGCCGGCCGCCCAGCTGGCTGCGTTTTCGGTCCAGGCCGCTGTCGAGCGCTCGGGCGTGGATCCCGAAAGGTTCGAGGACCTGGTGCTGGGCTGCGGCAATCCCGATGGTTTCCAGGGCCGCAACTTGGGCCGCCAGACCGCGCTGCGCGCCGGCCTGCCGCTGTCGGTGGCCGGCATGACCGTGGCGCGCTACTGCGCCTCGGGCCTGCAGTCGATCGCCATTGCCGCGGGCCGCATCGTTGCAGAAGGCGTTCCGACCATGATTGCCGGCGGCGTCGAGACCATCTCCGGCCTGCGCCCGGGCAACAACCTGGCCAGCGACATCGATCCCTGGCTGCTCGAGCACAAGCCCGATCTGTACATGGCGATGATCGATACCGCCGATATCGTTGCCCGGCGCTACGGCATCAGTCGCGAAGACCAGGATCTGTTTTCGCTGCAAAGCCAGCAGCGCACCGCAGCGGCCCAGGAGAAGGGCCTGTTTGCGAACGAGATCATTGCCTGCGCCACGCGCATGGCCGAGAAGAACAAGGAAACCGGCGAAGTCACGCTGCGCGATGTGATCGCGACCAAGGACAACTGCAACCGCCCCAGCACCACGCTGGAAGGCCTGGCCAAGCTCGCGCCCGTCAAGGGGCCTGGCCAGTTCGTCACCGCGGGCAATGCCTCGCAGCTGTCGGACGGCTCGTCGGCCAGCGTGCTGATGGAAGCCAAGGAAGCCGAGCGCCTGGGCCTGCAACCGCTGGGTGCGTTCCGCGGCTTTGCGGTCGCGGGCTGCGAGCCCGATGAAATGGGCATAGGCCCGGTGTTTGCCGTGCCCAAGCTGCTGGCGCGCCACGGCCTCAAGGTCGAGGACATCGGCCTGTGGGAAATGAACGAAGCCTTTGCCTCGCAGGCGCTGTACTGCCAGCGCACGCTGGGCATCCCCTCTGAACTGCTCAATGTCAACGGCGGCGCGATCTCCATCGGCCATCCGTTCGGCATGACGGGCGCGCGCCTGGTTGGTCATCTGCTGCTTGAAGGCCGCCGCCGCAAGGCCAAGTACGGCGTCGTGACGATGTGCATTGCCGGTGGCATGGGCGCTGCCGGCCTGTTTGAAATTTACTGAGAAACGCGATATGGATCTGAATTTCACTCCCGAAGAACTGGCGTTTCGCAGCGAAGTGCAGGAATTCCTGCGCGACAAGCTGCCCGCCGCCCTGGCCGCAAAGGTCAAGGCCGGCCAGCGCCTGAGCCGCGACGACCAGTCCGAATGGCATGCGATCCTCAACGAGCGCGGCTGGTTCGCCAACCACTGGCCCGAGGAACATGGTGGCCCGGGTTGGACGCCGGTGCAGAAGTTCATCTTCGACCACGAGTGCGCGCTTGCGGGCGGCCCGCGCATCGTGCCGTTCGGCGTCAACATGCTGGGCCCGGTGCTCATCAAGTACGGCAACGAGGCGCAGAAGAACTACTGGCTGCCGCGCATCCTCAGCGGCGAGGACTGGTGGTGCCAGGGCTACTCGGAGCCCGGCGCGGGTTCCGACCTGGCGTCCGTGAAGACCACGGCCGAGGCCGGTGTCGACGCCGAGGGCGCGCATTACATCGTCAACGGCCAGAAGACCTGGACCACCCAGGGCCAGCATGCCAACATGATCTTCTGCCTGGTGCGCACCGACAAGCAGGCGCGCCCCCAGTCGGGCATCAGCTTCCTGCTGGTCGACATGAACACGCCCGGTGTCGAGATCCGCCCGATTCGCACGCTGGACGGCGACCGCGAAGTCAATGAAGTGTTCTTCACCAATGTGCGTGTTCCCGCCGAGAACCTGGTGGGCGAGGAGAACAAGGGCTGGACCTATGCCAAGTACCTGCTGACCTATGAGCGCACCGGCATTGCCGGCGTGGGCTTCTCGGTGGCCGGTCTGGAAAAGCTCAAGGCGATCGCCAGCCGCGTGCAGCGCAACGGCAAGCCACTCGATCAGGACCCGCAGTTCGCGGCGCGCATGGCCAAGGTCGAGATCGATCTGGAAAACATGAAGACCACCAACTTGCGCGTGATCGCGGCCGTGGCCGGCGGCGGTGTGCCAGGCGCTGAAAGCTCGATGCTCAAGATCCGCGGCACCGAGATCCGCCAGGAAATCCTGTCGCTGATCCGCCGCGCCATGGGGCCGTACGCGCTGCCGTTCACCGAGGAAGCGCAGTACTCGAACTACGCCGGCGAGGCCGTGGGCCCCAAGGAAGCGGCCACGGCCGCGGCCAACTATTTCAACTACCGCAAGCTGTCGATCTTCGGCGGCTCCAACGAAATCCAGAAGAACATCATCTCCAAGATGATCCTGGGCCTGTGAGGCTGGCGCGATGAATTTTGAACATACCGAAGACCGCCGCATGCTGGCGGACACGCTCAATCGCTTTGTCTCCGAGCAATACGGCTTCGAGACGCGCAATGCGATTGCCTATGGCGACGTGGGCATGGCGCCCGGGCTGTGGAACCAGTTTGCCGAACTCGGTGCGATTGGCGCGCTGTTCACCGAGGCCGATGGCGGCTTTGGCGGCGAAGGCTTCGACATTGCCGTGGTGTTCGAGGCCCTGGGCCGCGGCCTGGTGGTCGAGCCCTTCCTGGGCGCGCTGATGGTGGGCCGCGCGCTGGCCGCGACGGGCACGACGGCGCAAAAGGCGCTGATTGCCAATCTGGTCGACGGCAGCAGCATTGCGGCGCTGGCGCACGACGAGCCGGGCAGCCATTACGAATTGAACCGCGTGGCCACACGCGCCGAGCGCAGTGGCGACGGCTGGACGCTGTCGGGCGCCAAGGCCGTGGTGGTGCAGGGCGACCATGCGAATCTGCTGCTGGTGTCGGCACGTACTTCCGGCGCAGTCGACGGCGAAGACGGCATTTCGCTGTTTCTCGTTCCCGCCGAGGCCGCCGGCCTGACGCGTCGCGGCATGGGCCGCATGGACGGCGGCCGCGTTGCCGAGATCACGCTGGACAAGGTGCAGGTCGGTGCCGACGCGCTGCTGGGCGCCGAAGGCCAGGGCCTGGCGACGCTGGAGATCGCCGTCGGTGCGGGTGTGCTGGCGCTGTGCTCCGAAGCCGTGGGCGCGATGGAAGTCGCCAAGCGCGACACGCTGGAATACCTGCAGACGCGCAAGCAGTTCGGCGTGGCGATCGGCAGCTTCCAGGCGCTGCAGCACCGCATGGCCGACCTGCTGCTGGAGATCGAGCAGTCGCGTTCGGCGGTGATCAACGCCGCCGCGGCACTTGACGGCGATCGCCTGATGCGCGAACGCGCGCTGTCGGCCGCCAAGGTGACGATTGGCCGCATAGGCGCGCTGGTTGCCGAGGAAAGCATTCAAATGCACGGCGGCATAGGCATGACCTGGGAATTGCCGCTGTCGCACTATGCCAAGCGACTGGTCATGATCGACCATGAGCTGGGCGACGAAGACCACCATTTGGCGCGCTTCATGGCGCTGGGCCGGGAGACTGTCTGATGAGCAACGAACAAAACACCGCTCTGATCACGCGCCGCGAAGGCGCGGTGCTGGTGCTGAGCAACAACAACCCGGCCGCGCGCAATGCGCTGTCGCCGGCGTTCTACCTGGCGCTGACCGAAGCGCTGCAGGCCGCGAAGAACGATCCCAGCGTGGGCGCCATCGTGCTCACGGGCGAGGGCGGCCATTTCTGCGCCGGCGGCGATTTGCGCCAGTTGGTCAAGCGCCGCGAACTGTCGGTGGCCGAGCGGCGCGAAAAGCTCGAAGGCCTGCATGACCTGATTCGCGCGGTGCGCGACTGCCCCAAGCCGGTGATTGCCGCCGTCGAAGGCGCGGCCGCAGGCGCGGGCGTGTCGCTGGCCCTGGCCTGCGACATGCTGGTGGCGGCGCGCAACGCGGCGTTCTCCGTGGCCTACGTGAAGATCGGTCTTACGCCCGACGGCGGCGCCACGGCGTTCCTCGCGCAGTTCGTCTCGCGCCAGGTGCTGACCGAGCTGTGCCTCACGGGCGAGCGTGTTTCCGGCGAACGCCTGCACGCGCTGGGCCCGGTCAACCGCCTGGCTGAACCTGGGGAGGCGCTCAACGAAGCGCTGACCCTGGCCAAGCAACTGGCCTCGGGGCCGGATGAAGCCATGGGCAACATCAAGGCCCTGTGCCACGCCGCCTATGACAATACGCTGGAGCAGCAACTCGAGCAGGAAGCACAGTTCATGGTGCATGCCCAGGCCAGCGAGGAATCGCGCGAAGGCATGGCGGCATTCCTGGAAAAACGTCCCGCGGATTACACGCAGCTGCGCAAGTCGCGCGTCTAGCGTCGGGCCAAGGAGACAATAGTGAGCGACAACACCACCACCTGCGCCGCAGACGACGCTACCGACTTCCCACTGGAAGGTATTCGTGTGCTCGACCTGTCGCGCGTGTTTGCCGGGCCGATGTGCGGCATGGTACTGGCCGACTTCGGCGCCGAAGTCATCAAGGTCGAACACCCCGAGCGCGGCGACGACACGCGCGACTGGGGCATTCGCATCGGCAAGACCGAGACCACCTACTACAGCGCGATGAACCGCAACAAGCGGTCCGTCACCGTCGACCTGCAAAGCCCTGAGGGCCTGAAGATCATCCATGATCTGCTGCCCCAGTGCGACGTGGTGCTGCACAACTTCAAGACCGGCGGCGCCGAGAAGCTGGGCCTGGGCTACGAGCAGCTCAAGGCGCTCAAGCCCGGCCTGGTCTACTGCGCCATTGCCGGCTACGACACCTCCGGCCCCGAAGCCAAGCGGCCAGGCTACGACCTGGTGATCCAGGGCGAGGCCGGGCTGATGGCGCTCAACGGAGAAGCCCAGCAGCCGCCGCTCAAGTTCGGCGTGGCCGTGGTTGATCTGATGACCGGCATGTACGCGGCCCAGGCCGTGCTCGCCGCGCTGTTCCGGCGCGAGCGCACCGGCAAGGGCCGGCTGATCGAGATGGCGCTCTATGACTGCGGCCTGTCGGTCACGGGCTACTACGGCCTGGACGCGATGCAGTTGGGGCGCGACCCGGCGCGCTATGGCAATTCGCACCCGTCCATCGTGCCTTACGGCATGTTCGAGGCCGCCGACGGCCCGCTGATCATCGCCGTCGGCAACAACCAGCAGTTCGAGCGCTTTTGCCGCGACGTGGTGCAGCGCCCCGACATCCTGCAGGACGCGAAGTTCGCCACCAATGTAGAGCGCTCCAAGAATCGCCCGGCGCTGCTGCCGCTGCTCACCGAACTGATCCGCACCGAGCCGCGCGATGTGCTGATAGAGCGCATGACGCGCTTCGGCATTCCCTGCGGCAAGGTCTCGGGCCTGCACGAGGCACTGACCAGCGAGCGCACGCGCCGCGGCGGCCTGCTGCAGGAAATGCCGCATCCCGTGGCCGGCACCACCCATGTGTTTGCGCCGCCGTACCGTCTCGACGGCAAGCGCCTGCCGATTCGCAACGCCCCGCCCACGCTGGGCGAAGGCACGAAGGACGTGCTGCAGCAGCTGCTGCAATTGTCCGAGCAGGAACTGCAGGCCTTGCAGGCCAAGGGCGTGCTGACGCTGCCCACGGCCTGAGTCCCGGCCCATGGCGCGCGCGCAGCCCCGTGCTGCGCGGCGCGCTCCCCCATCCATAAAGAGACAGAGACATCATGAAATCCTTCGCCACCACCCGGCGCGCACTGCTGGCCCTGGCTGCCGCACCGCTGCTCGTCGGCAACGCCTTTGCCCAGCAGCCCGCCTGGCCCAACAAGATGGTCAAGCTGATCGTGCCGTTTCCCGCGGGCGGTCCCACCGACACCGCTTCGCGCATCCTGGGACAGAAGCTGTCCGAACGCCTCAAGCAGACAGTGCTGGTGGAAAACCGCCCCGGCGCTTCGGGCTCGATTGCCGCGGCCCAGGTTTCCAAGAGCCCGGCCGACGGCTACACGATGGTGATGCTGGCCACGCCCACGCTGCTGGCCCCGCATCTCTACAAGACCGCGGGCTATGACACCGTCAAGGACTTCGCGCCCGTGGCCACGGTCTATGACCTGCCCATCGTGATCGTGGTCAATCCCAAGCTGCTGCCCGAAGTCACCGACATCAAGAGCCTGATTGCCCACGCCAAGGCGCAGAAGACCGCGCTCAACTACACCAGCTCGGGCGCGGGCAGCTTCGGCCACCTGAGCATGGAGCTGCTCAAGCAGATGGCCGGCTTCGAGATGCAGCATGTGCCGTACAAAGGCGGAACGCCGGCGATCACCGACACCATAGGCGGCCAGGTACCCATCATGTACGCCGACCTGGTTGCCGCGCTGCCGCATGTCCAGGCGGGCAAGCTGCGTGCCATTGCCGTGGGCTCGCCCCAGCGCGTGGCCATGCTGCCCGACGTCAAGACGATTGCCGAGCAGGGCATCAAGGGCTATGACGCGGTGTCCTGGGGCGGCCTGCTCGCGCCCAAGGGCACGCCCGCGGCCGTGGTCGAGCGCATTGCCGGCGAAGTCAAGCAGATCCTGGCCGAGCCCGACACCCAGAGCCGCCTGCTCAACGCCGGCGCGATTGCGTTCTACCAGTCGCCCGCCGAGATGGCCGGACGCATCCAGCAGGATTACACCCGCTGGGGCCAGCTGATCCGCGACAAGCACATCGCTTCCGAGTGAGCCGGCAATGAAGACGCGCATCACCGAGCTGTTCGGCATCGAGCATCCCATCATCCAGGGCGGCATGCACCATGTCGGTCTGGCCGAACTCGCGGCGGCCGTGTCGAAGGCCGGCGGCCTGGGAATCATCACCGGTCTCACGCAGCGCACGCCCGAACTGCTGGCCGCCGAGATCGCGCGCTGCCGCGCGCTGACGGACAAGCCTTTTGGCGTGAATCTCACCTTCCTGCCTTCGGTCAATCCGCCCGACTACCCGGGCTATGTCCAGGCCATCATTGACGGTGGCGTGAAGATTGTCGAGACCGCGGGCAACAACCCGCAGAAGTGGATGGCGGCGCTCAAGGGCGCGGACATCAAGGTGATCCACAAGTGCACCTCGGTGCGCCATGCGCTCAAGGCCGAGGCGATTGGCTGCGACGCGATCAGCGTCGACGGCTTCGAGTGCGGCGGGCATCCGGGCGAAGACGATGTGCCCAATTTCATCCTGCTGCCGCGCGCGGCGCAAGAACTGAAGATTCCGTTTGTCGCTTCGGGCGGCATGGCCGACGGCCGCTCGCTGGTGGCCGCGCTGGCCCTGGGCGCGGAAGGCATCAACATGGGAACGCGCTTCATTGCCACGCAGGAAGCGCCGGTGCACGACAACGTCAAGCAGGCGATTGTCGCCGCCAGCGAACTCGATACCCGGCTGGTGATGCGCCCGCTGCGCAACACCGAGCGGGTGCTGACCAATGCCGGCGTCGAACGCCTGCTGGCCAAGGAGCGCGAGCTTGGCACGGCCATCACCTTTGCCGACATCGCGCCCGAAGTCGCTGGCATCTATCCGCGCGTCATGCAGCAAGGCGACATGCAGGCCGGCGCCTGGTCCTGCGGCATGGTCGCGGGCCTGATCGACGACATCCCCACGGTACAGCAATTGATAGACAGCATCATGGACCAGGCACGGGCGCTGATCAGCGCCCGCCTGGCGGGAATGCTGCAGCCCTCGGCCTAGTCCGCCCCCTTTTCTCAAAACCTTTTGGAGACTCTCTCCCATGAAAATCATTGTTCCCGTCAAGCGCGTCGTCGACTACAACGTCAAGGTGCGCGTCAAGTCCGACGGCACGGGCGTCGATATCGCCAACGTCAAGATGAGCATGAACCCGTTTGACGAGATTGCCGTCGAGGAAGCCGTGCGTCTCAAGGAAAAGGGTGTGGTCACCGAAGTCATCGCCGTCTCCTGCGGCGTGGCCCAGTGCCAGGAAACCCTGCGCACGGCCATGGCGATCGGCGCCGACCGCGCCAT